>NZ_JBEYXH010000021.1:0-124946 GCF_040644755.1 Streptomyces sp. NPDC046887 | reverse complement strand
CGCCAACATGCTGGCCCTGGTCGACGGGGTGCCGCGCACCCTCTCGCTGGACGCGTTCATCCGCAACTGGGTGACGCACCAGATCGAGGTCATCGCCTCCTCGTACAGCCCCTTCCTTGATGAGCCCCTTCTGGGCGCCTCAGGCCGCCGAGCGGTACTTCCGGACGGCCAGGGTCCGGAAGACCACCACGATCAGCACCGACCAGATCAGCGAGGCCCACACCGGGTGCTGCATGGGCCAGGCGTCCGGCGCCCGGTAGCCCGGCGGGAAGTTGCCGAACAGCTCCCGGCAGGCCTGCACGGTGGCACTGAACGGGTTCCACTCCGCGATGTGCCGCAGGAAGGTGGGCATGTTCTCCGCCGGGACGAACGCGTTGGAGATGAACGTCAGCGGGAACAGCCAGATCAGCCCGCCGGAGGTGGCCGCCTCCGGGGTCCGCACGGACAGCCCGATCAGCGCGCCGATCCAGGAGAAGGCGTAGCCGAGAAGGAGCAGCAGCACAAAGCCCAGCAGCACCTTGCCGAGGTTCTCGTGGGTGCGCCAGCCGACCAGCAGGGCGACGGCGGCGAGGACCACCAGGGTGAGCGCGGTCTGTACGAGGTCGGCCAGGGTGCGTCCGGTCAGCACCGCGCCGCGCGCCATCGGCAGCGAGCGGAAGCGGTCGATCAGGCCCTTGTGCATGTCGTCGGCGATTCCGGCACCCGCGCCGGCGGTGGCGAAGGTGACGGTCTGGGCGAAGATGCCGGCCATCAGGAACTCGCGGTACGCCTCGGCGGAGGTGCTGCCGCCGACGGCGATCGAGCCGCCGAAGACATAGCTGAACAGCACCACGAACATCACCGGCTGGATCAGCCCGAAGATGATCATCTCCGGGATGCGCAGCATCCGGATCAGGTTCCGCTTGGCGATGACCAGCGAGTCCCTGACCGACCGGCTGAGGGCGCCTCGGCGCTGCGGGGACGCGGTGGCGGAGGCGGTCGGTGCGGTGGTGGCGGTCACTGTTCGGTCTCCTTGCGGTTGCGGGGCCCCTGGCCGCCCTCGCCGGACCCGGCGCTGTTCCCGACACCGTCCCCGGCGCCATCCCCGGCGCGGTTCCTGGCAGCGTCCCCGGCGCCGTCCCCGGCGGCCTGCCCCTCCTCGGCGGAATGCCCGGTGAGCGAGATGAACACATCGTCCAGGGTGGGGCGGCGCAGCCCGATGTCGTCGATCTCCACGCCCCGGGCGTCCAGCTCGCGGATGACCTCGGCGAGCAGCTTGGCGCCGCCGGTGACCGGGACGGTGAGCCGGCGGGTGTGGGTCTCCACCGCGACCTCGCCCTTTCCGAAGCCGGTCAGCACGGCGCGGGCCGGGTCGATCTCCTCGGACCGGTGGACGACCACCTCGACCCGCTCGCCGCCGGTGCGCTGCTTGAGCTGGTCGGAGGTGCCCCTGGCGATCACCCGCCCGTGGTCGACCACGCAGATGTCGTGCGCCAGGTGGTCGGCCTCCTCCAGGTACTGGGTGGTGAGCAGCAGGGTGGTGCCGCCGGCCACCAGTTCCTGGATGACCTCCCAGAGCTGCTGGCGGTTGCGTGGGTCGAGCCCGGTCGTCGGCTCGTCCATGAACATCACCGGCGGCGAGACGACGAGCGCGGCGGCGAGGTCGAGCCGGCGGCGCATACCACCGGAGTAGGTCTTGGTGGGGCGGTCGGCGGCCTCGGTGAGCCGGAACCGCTCCAGCAGCTCGACCGCGCGGGCCTTCGCCGCCCGCCCGGACATCTGGTAGAGCTGCCCGACCATCTGCAGGTTCTCGCGGCCGGTGAGGTACTCGTCGACGGCGGCGAACTGGCCGGACAGCCCGATGGCCCGGCGTACCTCGTCGGGCTGCTTCAGCACGTCGAGGCCGGCCACCACGGCCCGGCCGCTGTCCGGTCTGAGCAGAGTGGTGAGCACGCGGACGGCGGTGGTCTTCCCGGCGCCGTTGGGCCCGAGCAGTCCGAGGACCGTCCCTTCCGGGACATCGAGGTCCACACCGTCCAGAGCCCGGACTTTGCCGAAGGTCTTCACCAGAGCCTCGGCATGGATTGCGCCTGGCATGGGGTCTCCCTTGAGTGCCGTGCGGGTCCGGATCCGGCCGGTCTCCACGGCGACTGTGATCGACCACACACGCTAGGCGGACCGCGCCACCTGCTCAAGGGCTTTTGGCCAGTGCACATATTCGAACAAATCCAGCCACCGCCACCGGTGCGAGGTATCGGGCCCGCCGCTCACCCGATGACCGCGTATCCCGCCTCCCCCAGCGCCGCCGCCACCTCCTCGCAGTGCTCCGGGCCCTTGGTCTCCAGATGCACCTCCACCTCGACCTCGGTCAGCCCCAGCCGGGGGTTGGTCCGCACATGGGCCACGTCGAGCACATTGGCGTCCAGCCGGGAGAGCACCCCGAGCAGGGTGGCCAGCGCGCCCGGGCGGTCGGCCAGCCGCAGCCGCAGGCTCAGATAGCGGCCCGCGGCCGTCATCCCATGGCGCAGGATGCGCTGCATCAGCAGCGGGTCGACGTTTCCGCCGGAGAGCACCGCCACCACCGGCCCGCGCCCGGCGAACGCCTCCGGGGCGCTCAGCAGCGCGGCGACCGGACTCGCCCCGGCCGGCTCCACCACCTGCTTGGCCCGCTCCAGGCAGAGCAGAAGCGCCGAGGAGAGCGCGTCCTCAGAGACCGTGCGCACCTCGTCCACCGCCTCCCGCACCAGATCGAAGGTGACGTCGCCGGGGCGGCCCACCTTGATGCCGTCGGCCATGGTCGCCGCGGTGTCCACGGTCAGCGGGCGGCCCGCCGCCAGCGAGGGCGGATAGGCGGCCGCCGCCTCCGCCTGCACCCCGATCACCCGTACGTCCGGCCTCAGCGCCTTCACCGCGACCCCGATACCGGCGGCGAGCCCACCGCCGCCGATGCCGACCACGATGGTCCGCACCTCGGGGCACTGCTCCAGGATCTCCAGGCCCACCGTGCCCTGCCCGGCGATGATGTCCAGGTGGTCGAAGGGGTGGATGAAGACCGCGCCGGTCTCCCGCGCGTACTCCTGCGCGGCCGCCAGCGTCTCGTCCACCACCTGCCCGTGCAGCCGCACCTCGGCCCCGTACTCGCGGGTGGCCGCCACCTTCGGCAGCGGGGCGCCGACCGGCATGAACACCGTCGAGCGGACCCCCTGGAGCGAGGAGGCGAGGGCGACGCCCTGCGCGTGGTTGCCGGCCGAGGCGGCGACCACCCCGGCGGCCTTCTCCTCCGGCCGCAGCCCGGAGATCCGTACGTACGCCCCGCGCAGCTTGAACGACCCGGTGCGCTGGAGGTTCTCGCACTTGAGGTGCACCGGGGCACCGACCAGGGCGGACAGATGGCGGCTGCCCTCCAGCGGAGTCGTCCGCGCCACCCCGGCGAGCATCTTCTGCGCCCCCCGGACGTCGTCGAGGATGAGCGAGGGTGAGGAGTGTGACGTACGGAAGCTCATGACCCCAGTGTCTCAGCCGGTCACAGGCCTCATCACGTTTGCGCAGCGCCCGTACGGAGCCGCATCCGGCCGCGTACTGTGTCCCCCACCAACCCGACCGTCTCCGCACGAGAGAGCCTCGCAGCCATGCCCACATCTCAGGACATGACGACTGATATCGACCCCGGCCTCCTCGATGCCCTCCAGCACCAGGTGGCCGTCTTCGCCCGGCGGGCCGAGCAGACCCGTCTCGGCGGCACCGGACAGCTCCGCAACTCCATGGACCGGGCGGCCTATCTGCTGCTCAACCGGCTCGACCAGGAAGGCCCGATGGGCGTCAAGGCGCTCGCGGCCGGGATGGGCATCGACTCGTCCACGGTCACCCGGCAGGTGGCCCCGCTGGTCGACACCGGCCTGGTCAAACGCACCTCGCACCCGGAGGACGGCCGGGCCGTGGTGCTCCAGCTCTCCCCGCGCGGCCAGACCCGCCTGGAGGAGGTGCGTTCCTCCCGGCGCCAGCTGATGGCGCAGGTGACGGACGGCTGGAGCGAGACGGAGCGGGAGTCCTTCTGCACCCTGCTGACCCGCTTCAACTCGGCGCTCTCCGCCCGCCAGGCCGGACTGCCGCCCGCCGAGAACGAGGCCGCGCCGACCTCTTGACCGGGCCGACCTCTTGACCGGAACAGGGCACCCGGCCTGATATGAGGGGGTGCGCCCGCTCCCGCAGCCCGCCGAAGGCCCCGCCGTGAACCCCGCCCCGGGGTCAGCCGCCCCGCCCCCGCCCCCCGAGGCACAAGCCCCCGACCTCACCAAGCTCACCGAGGGCTTCGAGGCGTTCTTCGCGGGCACCGCGCCCCGGCTGCTGCACGCGGCCACCCTGCTCACCACCGAGCGGCCGGACCGCAACCCCCGCGCCCAGGCACTGCTGGCGTCGGCGCTGGCCGGGGCGTACGCCCGCTGGGACCGGCTGCGCGACGAGGACCCCTGGGAGCTGGCCCGGCGGGCCCTGGTGCTCCGGTTCGCCCGGTCCGCCTGGCGCCACCGAAGACCCCGGGGCGGGACGCTGTCCCGGCTCACCCCGAGGGAGCGGCTGGTGGTGGTGGCGCTGGTCTACGAGCGGATGGGCGAGGAACAGCTCGCCGCGCTGCTCGGCCTCTCCCCCCACCGGGTGCGGAGCATACGGGCCAAGGCGGCGGCCGCCCTCCTCACCCCGGAGGCGCACCGCACCCCCTGGCGCGCCCGGGTCCCCCGACTGCTCGGCGCCGGACGGTGAGCGGCAGATCCCGCCCCGTACCGGGCGAGGGACGGGGCCTCCCCGCATCCGACGAGGACCTCAGACGCCTGCTGGCAGGCCCCGGCCGGCTGCCCCCCGTACCGGACGGGCTGCTGCCGCTGGTGGTACGCCGCGGGGCGCGGGCCCGCCGCCGCGCCCGGCTGCTCCGGCTGGCCGGCTGGCTGCTGCTCGCCGCCGCGCTCGCCGCCTTCGCCATCTGGGCCGCGGTGGTGCAGCCCTGGCAGATCCCGCCCTACGAGACCGCCCCGCCCCTCACCGGCTGGTGACCCCTCCCCGTACCCGTACTCCATACGGGAAGGGGTCACCGTCTCTCCATACGGCTCAGTCCCCCAGCGCCTGCCGCAGATCGGCCAGCAGGTCGTCCGCGTTCTCGATGCCGACGGACAGCCGGACCAGGTCGGCCGGGACCTCCAGCAGCGAGCCGGCCACACTGGCGTGCGTCATCAGACCCGGGTGCTCGATCAGCGACTCCACACCGCCCAACGACTCACCGAGGGTGAACAGTTCGGCGCGGTTGCAGACCTCCACCGCCGCCTGCTCGCCGCCCTCCACCCGGAACGAGACCATCCCGCCGTAGCCGCGCATCTGCTTGGCAGCGACCTCGTGGCCCGGGTGCTCGGGCAGGCCCGGGTAGAGAACATGGGTGACCTTGGAGTGGCGGCTGAGCATCTCGGCCACCTTGGCGGCGTTCTCGCCGTGCCGGTCCATCCGCACTGCGAGCGTCTTGATACCGCGCAGCACGATCCACGAGTCGAACGGCCCGGCGACCGCGCCCATGGCGTTCTGGTGGTAGGCCAGCTCCTCGCCGAGCTCGGCGTCGGCCGTCACCAGGGCGCCGCCGACCACGTCGGAGTGGCCGCCCATGTACTTGGTGAGCGAGTGCACCACCACGTCCGCGCCCAGCGCCAGCGGCTGCTGGAGGTACGGGCTGGCGAAGGTGTTGTCCACCACCAGTTTCACCCCGGAGGTGCGGGCCACATCCGCCAGCGCCGCGATGTCGGTGATCCCGAGCAGCGGGTTGGAGGGCGTCTCGACCCAGATCGCCTTGGTCCGGTCGGTGATCGCGGCCTTCACCGCGGCCGGGTCGGAGGTGTCGGCGACCGACCACTCCACGCCCCAGCGGCTGGCGACCTTGGCGAAGAGCCGGAAGGTGCCGCCGTAGGCGTCGTTGGGGATCACCACATGGTCGCCGGGGACGAGCAGCGCGCGCAGCAGGCAGTCCTCGGCCGCGAGCCCGGAGGCGAAGGCGAGCCCCCGCCGCCCGCCCTCCAGCGCCGCGAGGTTCTCCTCCAGCGCGGTACGGGTCGGGTTGGCGCTGCGGCTGTACTCATAACCGCCGCGCAGCCCGCCCACCCCGTCCTGCTTGTAGGTGGAGACCTGGTAGATCGGCGGGACGACGGCGCCGGTCAGCGGGTCGGCGGTGTTGCCCGCGTGGATGGCGCGGGTCTCGAAGTTCTGGTGGGTGGTGTGCTGGTCGCTCATGGCCCCGAGGGTAGTCGCCGCACCGCCCCCACCCCGCCCCCGTACGAGCCGAACGCCCCTCCGGTGGTACGCCCCCGTCCACCGCCGCCATCAGCACCCGGTCAGTTGTCCGCAGTCCCCGCCCCCCGCCCCCTCCCTCCCCCCATCCCCCGTCCCCTCCCTCCTCCTCACCCTCCATCCCCCTCCCCCTCAATCTCCCCCACCCTCCATCCCCCTCCCCCCATCCCCCCACCCCCCCATCCATCCGTCCCCCAGGCCCCATCCCCGCTCTCATCCCCATCCGGGACAATGAATCCATGGTGGACTTTCTCTGGTTCCTTTTCGCGCTGGGCCTGCTGGGCGTCATCCTGGCGACCTGGCTGAGGCGCCGCCGCGGCGGCATCCGGCTGTCCGAGCCGGGCGCCCCGGACGCGGCCGATCCGAGCGCCTACGGATTCGTGCGCCAGGAGGAGCTGGACATCCGTATGCCGGGCCCGGACCAGGACCTGCTGGACGTACTCGACCTGGTGCAGCGCACCCAGGACTGGCGGGCGGCGGCCCAGCTGCTCGCGGGCACCCCCAAGGAGGGGGAGGTGCGCTGGCAGCGGGTGCAGGCCTTCGCGGGCGCGGCCTCGCTGGAGCTCCAGCAGCGGCCGGGCGAGGGCGGCTCCTGGCTGCGGGCCTGGCGGGCGGAGCAGCCGAAGGACGCCGGTGGGGCCGCGGTACACGCGGAGTTCCTGGTGCAGCAGGCCTGGCGGTCGTCCTCGGTCGGCAGTGACGACTTCCGGATCATCCTGGAGGAGGCCCGCGAGGTGTGCGGCCAGGCCGGGCTGCTGGCCCCCGGCGATCCCGTCCCCTACATCACCGAGCTGGCCGTGGCCCGCGGCCTCGCCTATACACCGGAGCAGTTCGACCAGCTCTGGGCCAAGATCATCGACCGGGCGCCGCACCACATGGGCGCCCATCTGGCGGCGCTGCACTACTGGTGCGAGAAGTGGCACGGCTCCCGGAAGGACGCCGACCGCTTCGCCACGGCCGCCGCCGCCCGCGCGCCCCAGGGCTCCCTGCTCGCCGCGCTCCCCCTCTTCGCCGTCTTCGAGCACCTGCCCGACGTCGTCATGGTGCAGGACTTCTTCAACACCGAGATCGTCTCCAAGGCGATGGGCGGCGCGATGTACGCGGTGCACTCGGCCCGCCCGGACGACCCGATGCTGGCGCACGTCCGCCACCTTCTCGTCCACTTCCTGGTACGCGCCGAGCGCTGGTCGGAGGCGATGCACCAGCTCGTCCATGTGGACGGCCACATCGGTGCTCTGCCCTGGACCCTGAGCAGCGACCCGGCCGCCGAGTACGCCGTCTACCGCGCCCTCGCCGTCGCCGGCTACGAGGCCAACGGCGGCAGCCCCGCCACCCTCTCCCACTGACCCGTCCACCGTGAACGCCCCGGCCGGAGGAATTCCCCTCCACGCCGGGGTGTTCTCGTCTGTGCCGCCACCCGTGCGAAGGAGAGACCCGATCATGCTGTTCGGCCGCACCCCTGTGCTCCCCACCCCCGACCAGGCCCTGCGCGGCCGCCCCGAATCGGCGTTCGCCGTTCCCTCCCAGCACACCGTCCTCGGCCACCCCCTCCTCGGCCCCTACCCCCCCGGCCTCCAAGTGGCCGACTTCGCGCTGGGCTGCTTCTGGGGCGCCGAGCGCAAGTTCTGGGAGACCGAGGGCGTGTGGACCACCCTGGTCGGCTACCAGGGCGGTTTCACCGAGCACCCCACCTACGAGGAGGTCTGCTCGGGCCAGACCGGCCACACCGAGGTGGTCCGCGTGGTCTTCGACCCGGCGCTCGTCCCGTACACCGCCCTCCTCAAGCTCTTCTGGGAGTCCCACGACCCCACCCAGGGCTTCCGCCAGGGCAACGACGTGGGCACCCAGTACCGCTCGGCGATCTACACCCACTCCCCCGACCAGGCCGCCGAGGCCGCCGCCTCCCGCGACGCCTACCAGCAGGTGCTGAACGGCTCCGGCTACGGCGAGATCACCACCGAGATCCTCCCCGCCGCCGACCGCACCTTCTACCCGGCGGAGGGCTACCACCAGCAGTACCTGGACAAGAACCCGGGCGGCTACTGCGGCATCGGCGGCACCGGCGTCTCCTGCCCCATCGGCGTGGTCCGCGCCGACGGCTGAAACCCGCTGGGCCCGCCCCGGCGCCCTTGCTACGGTGCCCGGATGCCGACGCTCAGGAAGTTCCAGGTCACCTTCGACTGCGCCGAACCCGAGCGCCTCGCCCGCTTCTGGTGCGAGGTGCTCGGCTACGTCGTACCGGCGCCGCCGAAGCCTTTCCCCACCTGGGACGACTACCGCCAGTCCCAGCCTCCCGCGGAACGGGACTCCTGGTCCGCCTGCACCGACCCCACCGGCGAGGGCCCGCGCCTCTTCTTCCAGCGCGTCCCCGAGGGCAAGACCGCCAAGAACCGCGTCCACCTCGACGTCCGCGCCGGCACCGGCCTGGTCGGCGACGAACGCCTGGCCACCCTCGAAGCCGAACGCGACCGCCTGATCGCCCTCGGCGCGACGTGCGTCCTCGTCCAGACCGCCGACGAGGAGAACGAGTCCTGCATCACCATGCAGGACATCGAGGGCAACGAATTCTGCCTCGACTGATTCTCTCCCCCTCCCCCCTTCCTGTCCCCTCCCCCTTCCCTGCCCCCTTCCCGAGACTCCCCCTCCCGAGACCGGAAGGTACGGGTCCGATAATCGGTCCCGTAACAGTGGAGGCGGAGCACAGCTGTGCGACAACCGGTGGGCCGGGACGCTGCCACGTCCAAGGGGTGGGGATCGCATGGAATCGCTGGTTGTGTCGAACGCCGCCGTGGCGCGCGAGGACAGGTTCGACTGGTTCCGCGAGGCGGTGTCCACCGAGGTGATGCCGGTGACGCTCAGCACCCGGCATACGGCAGACTTCCGTGCGAGCCTGACGGACCTGGACCTCGGTGTGGTGCGGTTGTCCGCCATGGCCTGCTCACCGGTGGTCTCGCGCCGCACCTCGGCCCACGTCCGGCGTGGCGATCCCGAGCACCTGCAGCTCGCGCTCATCACACGCGGTGCTCTCAGCATCTCTCAGCGGGGCAGCGAATCGGTCATCACAGGAGGACTGCTGCTCACGGACACCTCCCGGCCGAGTGAAGGAACCTGCTCAGACGGGCGGATCGAGTCGGTCGTGCTGCGGATTCCCCGTTCCGCCCTGGCACTGCGCTCCGACCGGGTGGACCGGCTCCTCGCCCGGAGGCTGCCATCGGACTCGGGGTCCGGTGCCGTCTTCGCCGACTTCCTGAGGTCACTGCTCCGGAACGGGCCGCACTGCCGTCCGCAGGAGCTTCGCGGGATGGGCTCGATCGCTCTCGACCTGGCGACCGCCTATCTCGCGCAGCAGCTCGGTGACCCCGGCCAGGCGCCTGCCGAGGCCCGTGCGCAGGAGACTCGGCAACGGATCCGCCGCTTCATCGACAACAACCTCGGCGACCCGAACTTGACGCCTCAGACGGTCGCCGACCGGCACAACATGTCCCTGCGAAGCCTCTACGCCCTTTTCGGCGACGAGCAGTTGAGCATCGCCGCGCAGATCCGGCAGAGCCGACTGGAACGTGCGCATGCCGACCTCGCACGCCGGGACCTGCGAGCCGAGCCCGTTCAGGCGGTCGCGGCCCGCTGGGGCTTCTCCAGCGCCACCGCGTTCAGCCGGGTGTTCCGCCACGCCTACGGGGTCACCCCCACTGAACACCGTGCGCTCTCCCTGGCCATGCTCACGGCACGCTGAGCACATAAACCCTGCACCTCACGCACACCGCCGCGCGCCGCTCGGACCTAGATTCATTTCCGCTGAGGCGCCACCTCCCCCCTGGGCGCAGCCCCGACGGGGTGTAGAGGTCAGGCGGCTGGTACACCACCGGCGTTCCCGGCCCGCGGGCCACAGCGGCCCGTGCCCCTCATGCCCCGGCGAGAAGGCTCCTCATGCCTCTCGCCGGAGATCAAGGCATTCACAAAGGAACTGTGCAGAATGAAGAAGACGGTCAGAACCATCGCGTCACTCGCGTCGGTGTTCCTCGCGCTCATGACGTTCAACGCGACATCCGCCCAGGCATACATCCACGCCACGGGATACCTCGTCAACTACCCCAGCAACGGGGTCAAGTGCGCCACCCCTGAGGGCAACAGCACGGCGAACGGAACCGTTCTCACCTTCTGGGACTGCACGGGCAGCAACATGCAGAAGTGGTACTGGGAGGATGGGTTCGTCAGGCACCTGCCCAGCGGTAAGTGCATCACGCCGCAGGGCAACGCGTACGCCACGAACGGCGCCGTGCTCACCCTGTGGGACTGCGGCAGCTACCGCAACGCGGCGCAGACGTTCACCGTCGGCAACAGGCTGAACCTGCGGACGAACACGTACACCACCTATGGCAACAAGTGCATCACCGGCTATGGGAACAGCACGTCCAACGGCACCCACATGACCCTCTGGACCTGCTCCAGCTCCGTGCCCGCCACGCAGAACTGGGGCATGAACCACGGCTGACCGCCGCGCTCACTCCCTGAACGCGCGCCGGAAGCCCGGTGCGGCACCGTGGCAAGAGCCCGGCCCCCGACGGGCCGGGCTCCGCTCGATGAGCGCGCCCGACCGGGCTACGCTGCTTCTGACCGGCCCCGTCCACTTCTCGACCGCGCCAAGCACGGCAGCCGGTAGGTCATCGAACCCCGTCCGCTTCACCGTCACCGGCTCAGGCTCCCACGACGTCCCACGCCAACTGGCCAGCTGTGCCGTCACGCTCGTACGCGCCGCACACCGCCGTCGTGGTGTCGACTACCACCGCTCACAGCCCTCGGCTCCCGGCGTTCAGATGGGCAGGTCCCAGCCCGGCCCGTCCTCGGTGCCGAGCCACACCCGCTGGCCGGCGGCCGAGACCGTGATGCGGAACCCCTCCTGATGCGGCTCCCCCTCGTCCTGCCAGCGCTGCACCGCCCGCTCGACCCGGTCCCACAGCGGAACGGGTCCACGCTGTACGACGCTCCACCCGCCGTCCGGGCCGGGTGCCGTCCGCGCCTGCGAACCGGTGGAAACGTCCCACAGGATCTGTCGCGGTCCCGCTCCCATGCGTTCGGCCGAGGGGGCCGCGAGCTGTGCGACCCAGCCACCGGTCCAGTCGTCGAGCTTCGCGGGGTCGATCCGGCTCGGGCGCTCCTCGCCGGGCAGCAGGGCCAGCGTCGGGCGGGGCGGCCGGTCGTGCGGCCGGGCGATCATGAAATTGGTGTAGCCCGGCAGGAAGCGGCCGCTGGCCTCTCCGGGCCCCGTCACATCCAGCAGCGCGAGGGCGTTGGCGTAGCTCCACCCGGACAAGGTGACCAGGATCCTTCCGCCCGGCCTCACCTGGTGCAGCCACGGCAGAGGGATGTACCGCACCGAGCACGTGGCGATGAGCCGGTCGTACGGCCCGCCGTCCGGGTCGCCGCGCAGCCCGTCACCGATGATCAGCCGGGGCGCGAAGCCAGCAACCTTGAGCGCGGCCGCAGCGGCCCCGCCCACCACCGGGTCGTACTCGATGCTGGTGAGATCGGCGTCCCCCAGCCGATGCGCCCCCAGGGCAGTGGAGTAGCCGGTGCCCGTGCCGATCTCCAGCACCCGGTGCCCGGCCTCGGCGCCGAGCTGCTGCCACATCCGCAACACCAGCGAGGGCAGGGTGGACGATGACGACGGTGACCCGGTCACGGCACTCCCGCTGACATCATCGGGCCGGATCCGGCCGTCGAGTTGGGTGACCAGCGTCTCGTCGGAGTACACCCCCTCCAGCCAGTCGGACTCGCCCTCTCGGACAGGCCGGTAGCTGGTCGGGACGCTGCCTGCCACCGGCAGGAAGTAGGACCCGGTGAACAGCTCGCGAGGCACCGCCCCGGCGGCGCTCCTCCACTCGGGAGCCGTCAGGGCGCCGTCCTCGGTGAGTCTGTCCACCAGGGCGGCGCGAAGTTGAGCCGATGTACTCACGTGCCGGGGCCTTTCTCCAGCGTGTTACGGCCGGCTACGCACTGCCCATCCAGCGCGGGCGCGTCCCTGTGTGCTGATATCCCAGCAGCGAGGAGAAGCGCCGGTTACCGGGTTGCGCCGCCACTTCTCCCACCCGCGCCGACCACTGGCGACACGTCGCGTCTACGTATGCCTCCACCACCTCCGGGTCGGCCGTCCGCCACACGGGAAAGGCCGCCAGCCACGCCAAGGCGTCGTCGGCCGTCTGCCCCTCTTCCATGAGCCGTACGGCCGTGTTGGCCATGTCCACCCATTTTGACCAGCCCACCCACTCGTGGTGACACTCTCCCAGCATCCACGGCTTCATGTCGGGCTTCCTCTCTGCTGACCCTGGCTCCGCTGACGGCCCGTCAGCATCTGTTCCTCGTGCCGGAGGTACCGTCACTCTCGTCCGCACCGCCCACCTGAGCGACATCGTGGTCCAGACGCACGGCCGCGCGGTGCGAGCAAGGAAAGTGAGGCGATATGCCGTCCGACAACCTTCGAGTGACGGACGAGCCGTTCACGTCAGAGCGAGCCGCCCGGGTGGCGGCCGATGCCTGCCGCTCGGTGCGGCTGGACGCCACCGGCGCCGAGTTGATCCGCTTCGGAGAGAACGCCCTCTTCCGCCTCCCTTCGCGTCCCGTGATCGTCCGGGTGGCACGTTCGACGGACTACCTCGACTCCGTCCGCAAAGAGGTCGCCGTCTCTCGTTGGCTCGTGCGCGAAGGTTTCCCGGCGGCCCGGGTGCTGGACGACATCGAGCAGCCCGTCGTCGTGGACGGCTGTCCGGTGACCTTCTGGCACCGGATCGAGTCCGCCGACCGACGGCCCACCTACGGAGAGTTGGGACGCCTGCTGCGGGACCTGCACGGCCTCACCGTCCCGTCCGACGTATGTCTGCCGCGCTTCTCCGCCTTCGGCCGCACCGACCTCCGGGTGGAGAAGGCGACGGACATCCCGGAGGACGACAGGACGTTCCTCCGGGAACGGGCCGAGCAGTTGCGCCGCGCCCTGGCGGCACTGCGCTTCGACTCGCCCCGAGGGCCGGTCCACGGAGACGCCCACATCCAGAACGTCATGGTGGAGCACGGCGGGCGGCCGGTCCTCATCGACTTCGAGGCGTTCTCTTACGACCATCAGGAATGGGACCTTCTGGTCACGGCCACCGAGCACCGCAGCCTGGGCTGGCAGTCCCCCGAGCAGTACGCCGACTTCGTCACGGCATATGGCCGTGACCTCAGCTCCTGGCATGGCTTCGCCGTGCTGCGCGGCATCCAGGAGTTCCGGATGACCACCTGGCTGATGCAGAACATCGGGGAGAGCCGGGCGGCAGCCGACGAGTACGCCCACCGCATGGCGACCCTGCGGGACGACAGCGCTCCGCGCCACTGGCAGCCCGGGTGACAACGCCGTCATTCCCCGTCCGCCTCGGTCATGGCACGGCGCACCCGCGCGTTGAACTCCCGCACGGCACGGTTCCCCTCGTGCCGGGCGACCGCCCGCTGGAAGTCGGTGACATAGCGCTGGAAGCGGGAGGACTGAAGCGCGTCCCCTCCGTCAACCGCCGATCCGGCCGTCAGCGCGGCTGCCTCCAGGTCACCGTTGAGCAGCAGGCTCTGCGCCAGCACTATGCGGCAGAACCCCAGTGTCCGCGCGTACTTCGGGTCGGTCAGTTCGACGGCTCGCTCGGCGAACCGGACGGCCTCCCGGCCCCGTCCCAGATCGCGGAAGCAGTGGCAGAACTCTCCAGCGAGTTCCGCCTCGTCCATGTAGGCCAGCCACCCCGGATCCTCATCGCCGGTGCCGGCACGATCGAGATGGCCCTCCGCCTCGTGCATCGCCCGTGTTGCCCCGCGTAGGTCCCCGGCCGTCGAAAGGGCGCGTGCCTCGTGAGCCGAGAACAAGGCCATGGCCCGGGGCGTAGAGCGCCCCTTGCCGCCCTCCACCGAGGCGCGCGCCAACCTGACGGCGCGCGGCGCCTGGCCCAGGTAGTTCGCCTGGTGGCTCATGTTGGAGAGGATGCGTGCACCCATCATGCGGTCGTCCACGACCTGGGTGAGACGGAGGGTGGCGATCAGGTACCGGTCGGCCAGTGCGTGGTTCCCCGTGTCATAGGCAGTCCAGGCGAGCAGCTGTGACATCTCGGCGGTGGCGGCGAACAGGACCCGCCCCACCTTGTCGCTGTAGTCGGCGTTGAGCAACGGCAGGACGTCCTCACGGAAGTAGTGCCGCAGCGGCCGATGCCCGTGTCCGCCGCCGAATGTGAAGTCGAGGTGCATGAACATTCGGGCGGCGGTGCGCAGGGCGGCGACGTCTCGCATAGTGACTCGACGGGACAGGCACCTTGGAGCGGCCAGTCCATCCGGTCGTGAGACCAGCCACGAGAGCACCGCCGAGTTGACCTCCCCCTCGGGGAGCAGTAGCTCGTCGCCTTCGCCCTCCCCGGAGCGGAGACGCGTCAGCCCCTCCATGACGGTCAGCGCTTCCGGCAACAACGGGGCATAGCTCGCCCCCTGCGTGGACGCCTGTACGGCCGGTTCCGGTAAGCCCAGATCAGCCAGGTTGACCCGCCGTCCCAGCTTCTCGCTCAGGGCCTGTGCCAGGAAGGTGGCCGTCTGCGGCTGTATGCCGCTGCCGTCCAGCCAGCGTTGGACGGCGACATGTGTAGTGCCGACATGCGCACCCCGACGGCGGGCGACGTCCTGGACGCGCCGCGCCAAGCCCTTGTTGGAGACCCCGGCCTCGGCCATCACCGCAGCCAGCGCCCGGTTCGGTTCTCTGTCCACAGTCACCCTCAGCAAACGTCGATCAGCGCTGAGCAGCCATCCTGGCACCGCCCTCAGGCACCCTGCAGGGGGTTCACGGATGAACCCCCTGCACGCCTCCCGGTGAGCCCCATGTGTACGTGAACCCCATGGCGAACGCTCCCGCCCAGTCCTCGGCCGCCTTTGACTTGCGGCACCACGCGACGGGAACCGCCCCCTCGCGGACAGGAGGAGGAGCCATGAAGCCCAGCCCACCGCGCGAATACCCTCTGGCCACAGCCCGGCTGACTCCCCTGGAACCCACCGCA
This sequence comes from Streptomyces sp. NPDC046887, assembly GCF_040644755.1. Lineage (NCBI taxonomy): Bacteria > Bacillati > Actinomycetota > Actinomycetes > Kitasatosporales > Streptomycetaceae > Streptomyces > Streptomyces sp. NPDC046887. The sequence goes on along the minus strand of NZ_JBEYXH010000021.1, from coordinate 109,605 downwards.
CTGTCCTCGGCCGAGCGGTTCCGTTCGGTCACCCTGGCTGCCGACTCGGCCGACACGGCCCGCGTTGCCCGCCGCACCGCTGGCGAAGTCGTACGCGACTGGGCCCTGTCCGTGTCCGCTGGCGACGTCGAACTGTGCGTGTCCGAACTCGTCGGCAACGCGGTGCACCACGCCACTCCGGACGGGCACCAGACGCCCTTCGGCAGCGAACGGCTGATCGCCGTCGTCTTCCGCGCCTGGTCCCACTGGCTGTTCGTGGAGGTGACCGACGAGGACTCGACGCCTCCCATGCTCCCGGTCGGCGAACTCCTCAACCCTGACCTCTCCCAGTTGGAGGCCGATGACATCCTCCCCGACCACGGTCGCGGACTGCTCCTCGTCCAATCCCTCGCCAGCGCGGCGTGGTGGGCTCCTCGGGACGAAGGCGGCAAGAGCGTGTTCTGTCGCTTCGATCTGGACGACCACGACCGTGGCCACTGACCAGCCCGGCAGCATGGTCGCGGTGCTGGTGCGGCACGGCGACCTCATCCGCATACGCGGACACTGGTTGGAGCTGGCATCAACCCGGCTAGAGCGCTACCCGACCGGCACCCCGGCCATCGTCCTCCTCTTTCCTGCGCATCCGTCCCTACGCATCCATGCGGGTGATCGCCTGACAGTGCAGCGGCACGGCTGACCTTGTTGCCAGCCGTACGGAGGTGGTCCATGTGAACTCGCGAGTCGGGTGGCGCGAAACGTACCGCCCAGAGCCTTGTGCCTGAAGTAGCTTCACCTGATGAGTAGTTGGACTGCACGGTCGCCAAGGCGGTCGCCATGACCGACCGGCTACGCATGGCGGCCGCGTCCGAGGACGAGTCGCTGGCCTTGATGGGCAAGATCATGGAGAAGCACGCGAGATGAGCAGCACACCCGGCCCCGTGGAGTGGGTCAAGAGCACATACAGCGGCGGCGAGGGTGAATGCGTCGAGTGGGCCCCGGAATACGCCCGCGCGACGGGCGCGGTCCTGGTTCGGGACAGCAAGAACCCCGACGGGCCGCGCCTGGCGCTGAGCCCGGAGGGCTTCGCGGGGCTGGTGGCCTTCGCCAAGGCCCGCGGCTGACCTCGCCGGTCGTCCGCCGTCCGCTGAGCCCTGCTGCTCCGGCTTCCCGCAGTAGCAGGGCTCAGGTAGCGCGGTCGGCCGGGCCCGCTGTCCTATCCTTCCACCGTGGCGGACTGATGAGCTTCTCGCAGGTGCTGGGGCTCGAACAGGGGAGGCACGCAGTGGCATTGGGGACCGTAGCCATCACCGGGGCAGCGGGGAACATCGGCTCGGTCGTGCGCAGAGCGCTGCGCGACGAGGTGAGCCGTCTGACCCTGCTCGACCGCGTTCCCCTTGAGGCCGAGGCCACGCACGAGGTGGTGCACACCGTGGACCTTCGTGACGCGGCCGCCGTCGAGACCGCGCTCGCGGGCGCGGATGCCGTGCTCCACCTGGGCGGTGTGCCGGACGAGGCGCCGCTGGGGGATCTTCTGGACGCCAATGTGCTGGGGACCCACCACGTCCTGGAGGCCGCCCGCCGCGCGTCGATCCCACGGGTCGTGCTGGCCAGCAGCAACCGGGTGGCCGGGTTCTACCCCACGGCCCATCGCACCACCCCGCAGGAGCCGGTGCGTCCGGACGGTCTGTACGGGGTGAGCAAGGCGGCCCTCGAAGCCCTGGGAAGTCTGTACGCGGACAAGTTCGGCGTCTCGGTGATCTGCCTGCGTATCGGCAGCTTCGAGGAGGTGCCGAGCGAACCGCGCCATCTGGCGACCTGGCTCAGCCCGCGCGATGCCGTCGGCTTCTGCCGCGCCGCGCTGGCGGCCCCGCTCTCCACCCGGTTCGCCACGGTGTACGCCGTCTCCGCCAACACCCGCCGCTTCTGGGAGCTTCCCGCGGAGTCCGAACTGGCCTACACGCCGCTGGACAACGCCGAGGATCATGCGGCGGACATCGCCACCGCCGATCTCCATGCCGATCCCGAAGCTCCGCAAGCCGGTTCATTCGCCTCACCCGAGTTCACCTTGCGGCACCTCCGGCCCTGAGGCACCGGCCTCGGACGGCTGTCAGGTGGCGGGCCGGGCATCCCACACCCGGCGAAGGGCAGGGCCCACCTCACCCCCCAGCACCACATGCCCCGTCCCGCCCGGCAGGGCCGGCAGGGCGGCCCAGTGGGTCACCGTCTCCTCGCTCCCCCCGCCGTAGGGGAGCCGGACGACGCCGTCGGAGTCGACGAAGCAGTCCAGGTGGTGGGTGCCGTCCTCGGCGATGTGGTGGGTGGTGTACACCAGGGGGCGCACCAGCCAGAAGGACTCGCCGCTACCGGAATCGTCGGGCGGCGGGTAGTGGCCCGTGATGGCAGCCGCTACGGGGGCGCCGTCGTCCGGGCGGTGGGCGCGGGCGTCCACCCAGGTCACCGTGGTGTTCAGGTCGGTCATATCCACCCTCGATCCGGAACGTGGTCTGTCGGAAAGGACCACGGAGCGCGGCGTGAAGGTTGCGCGCGCCGGAAGGCGATGAGGGGCGATGAGTTTCGTGCGGGGCGGCAGTCTGTAGTGCCGTACAGCCGAGACAGAGGACGAGGAGTGGTCCCATGCGCATCACGGTCATCGAGTTCATCAGCCTCGACGGTGTCGTCCAGGCCCCGGGCGGGCCGGGGGAGGACGAGTCGGGTGGGTTCGCGCACGGGGGCTGGTCGGGGCCGTTCTTCGACCCGGAGGTGCTGGGCGGGGCGTTCGACGCGGCGCTGGCCTCGGCGGACGCGCTGCTGTTCGGGCGGCGGACCTGGCAGACGATGGCGGGGGCATGGCCGGAGCGGGCCGGGGATCCTTTCGCGGACCGGATCAACGCCATCCGGAAGTACGTGGTGTCGGAGACGCTGGGGGATGAGGAGCTGACCTGGGGCAACACGGTCCGGCTGGGCGGTGGCAAGGCGGCGGACGCGGTACGGGGGCTGGCGGAGTCCGGGGAGGACGGCAACCTGTTGGTGATGGGCAGCCCCACGCTCGTACGGGAGTTGCTGAGCGCCGATCTGGTGGACGAGCTGCGGCTGCTGCTGGCTCCGGTGCTGCTGGGTGGCGGGAAGTCGATCTTCCCGGAGGACGGCGGGCTGCGGCGGCTGGAGCTGGTGTCCGGCACCGTCAGCCCGACCGGCGCGCAGGTGTGCGTGTACCGGCGTGCTGGGAACAGCCGCCCGAGCTGAACGACCGCCGCTGACCCGGCCAAGGCGGGTGCACCTCCAAGGAGGGTGTGCCAAAATCACACACATGGATGGCATGGACAGCTGGGACGAGGTGGGGGCGCGGATCGCCGAGACCCGTGTGGCGGCGGGTCTGAGCCAGGGCGACCTGGCGAAGCAGTTGGACTTGGACCGCACAGCCGTTGTTCGCATAGAAGCGGGTGAGCGCCGCGTCACAGCCCTTGAGCTGTTCCGCTTGGCTGAGGCGCTCCACGTTCCTCTGGCACACCTGGTCACCCGTCCTCTTCAGGCCGTCGTATCCCGCCGCGACGCGTTGGAGGAGAACGCGGACCAGGCCTCCCGCGCTCGGTACCGACTCGACGCCCGGCTCGAAGAGCACGCCCGGCGTGCCCGCTGGCTGGTGGAGCGCGGTTATCTGGTGCCACCGCCGGCCGACCGCATCCCACTGCGTCACCAAGGCGAGCCAGTCGATCCCATCGCCCTTGCCATCGCCACCAGGGAGACGATCGGAAGGCCGACCGGCCCGCTGGGGCCATTGGCCGACACGCTTGAGGATCTGGGCCTCTACCTCACCGTGGTCGACGAAGAGGCAGAAGGCGCATCGCTCCTGCTTGAAGGCTACGGCGTCGCTGTGATCAGCGGTAAGGCGCAGCCGGGAAGGCGACGGTGGACCGCAGCGCACGAGCTGGGGCATCACCTGATGCAGGACGAGTATCACAGCGACGCAGGGGTGGCGGCGGGACGCGACGAGCGCGAACAGCTCATTGACCGTTTCGTCGAGGAGTTCATGCTGCCGTCAAGCGATGTGCACGAGGCTTGGCGGAGCCTGGACACCCCTGGCAATGATGTCAGAACGGTGCTGCTGGATCTGGCCGCGGTCTACCGGCTGTCCTGGAGCGCTGCCGTCAACAGGGTGGCGCACTTGGGGCTGCTCCGGCCGCACGAGGTCAGGGAGCAGAAGGCACGCATTCCGCAGCGGGGCGACTTCCTGGCCGCCCATGGCAGCGAACCAGCTCCCGACCTGGAAGAGGGAGCCACGGGAAGGCGGTGGCGTCAAGCTGCGCTCTCTGCCTGGACGAACGGCGCCATCACTGCACCCCGCGCTGTGGAGCTGCTGTACGGAGCAGTGCCAGAGAACGAACTCCCGGCGCGAGATCTGGAGGATTGCCTGCCATGACGGCGGTCCCGCAATCCCCGGTTCTTTCACCCAAGACGCTGATCTGGGACACCTCTCCCATCCTTCACGCCATCAAGGCGGGCAAGTTAGACATCCTCGGCGACATCGCGCAGAACTGCGGTGGTGTCGCCCGCAGGAATGTGACGACTCAGGCTGTGATAAGCGAGATCGACTACTTCCAGCTCCCTTTGGAAGGGGCTGGATGGCTTGAGGTCGTCCACGTGGACGACCTCAGGGAACTCGAAGCACTCGTCACGTGGATGGCCCTCGTAGCGGGAGCGAAATCGAACCACGGCGAGGCAACCGTTCTCACCTGGTCACAGATTCACGGAGCACGGGCCGTTGTGGACGATCGCGATGCCCAGAGAATCGGTCAGCAGAACGGACTCGATGTATGCGGCTCTCTCCGGGTGGTGGCTGAGTCCGTGAGCGACGGGCACATCACCGAGTATGCGGGCAGCGCTCTCGTGGACTCCATGATCGACTCTGGCGCCCGGTATCCGTGTCAGCGAGGGCAGTTCCTCCCGTGGTGCAAGCAGCACGGTTTGCTGTAAGGCGCCTGAACCCTTGCTGTGCTGGATGACGGAGCCCCGCTCAAGCGAGCGTACGCGCCAGGGCTCAAGCCTCCTGAGCCGCGCGCAGGGTGGCGGCCGTCGCGGCCGCCTCGTACCCCGGCGGGACGCCGTCGATCAGCAGGCAGTCGCCGTCCAGGTGGTCGGTGCGCTGCGGCAGGAGCTGCTGGTAGGCGGTGGAGTGGTACCAGTCGCGGGCCCGGTCGTAGTCGGGGAAGCCGATGATGACGACGGCCTGGTCGAAGGTGCCTTCCAGGACCTCGGTGCGCGGCGCGCCGTGGACGAGGAAGCGGCCCTGGTAGGGGTCCAGGGTGGACTGGATGCGCTCCATGTAGTCCAGCACCTCGTCGGGGAGGTCGGTGGCCGGGCGGCGGAGGTGGGCGATGGCGTACGCGGTCATGGCGGGGCCGTCCTTTCGAAGGCTCCCCGGTGTCCCCGGGGCGTGCCGCCATCGTGTCGGGGACACGGGTACGGCGTCGATGACCTCGGAGGTCATCGACGCCGTACGGCCCGCGGAGGGACTACAGGGTCGCGGTGTCGATGACGAAGCGGTAGCGGACGTCGCTCTCCAGCACCCGCTCGTAGGCCTCGTTGATCTGGTCGGCCCGGATCAGCTCGATCTCGGCGCCCAAGCCGTGCTCGGCGCAGAAGTCCAGCATCTCCTGGGTCTCGGGGATGCCGCCGATCGCCGAACCGGCCAGCGTGCGGCGGCCGCCGATCAGGGAGAACAGGTTCAGCTTGACCTGGTCCTCGGGGGCACCCACGTTGACCAGTGCGCCGTCCGTCTTCAGGAGGGAGAGGTAGGCGTCGAAGTCGAGCGGGGCGGAGACCGTGGAGACGATCAGGTCGAAGCTGCCGGCCAGCTGCTCGAAGGTGGCCGGGTCGCTGGTGGCGTAGTAGTGGTCGGCACCCAGCCGCAGCCCGTCCTCCTGCTTGCGCAGGCTCTGGCTGAGTACGGTCACCTCGGCGCCCATGGCGTGGGCGATCTTGACGCCCATGTGGCCGAGGCCGCCGAGGCCGACGACGGCGACCTTCTTGCCGGGGCCGGTCTTCCAGTGGGCGAGCGGCGAGTAGAGGGTGATGCCGGCGCACAGCAGCGGGGCGGCGACGTCCAGAGAGAGGCCGTCGGGGATGCGGAGGGTGTAGGCCTCGTCCACCACGATGTGGCTGGAGTAGCCGCCGTAGGTGGGGTCGCCGGCCTTGTCGCGGCCGTTGTAGGTGGCGATCATGCCCTGCTCGCAGTACTGCTGAAGGCCCTGCTCGCAGTACTCGCACTCACGGCAGGAGTCGACGAAGCAGCCGACGCCGACCCGGTCGCCGACGGTGTACTTGGTGACGGCGGAGCCGGTCTCGGTGACGACTCCGGCGATCTCGTGGCCCGGGACCATGGGGAAGATCCCCTCGCCCCAGCCGTCGCGCGCCTGGTGGATGTCGGAGTGGCAGATGCCGGCGTACTTGATCTCGATCAGCACGTCGTGCTCACCGACCGCCCGGCGCGGAACGGTGGTGCGCTCCAGGGGGGCCTTGGCTGCGGGGGCTGCGTAAGCGGTGACGTTGGTGGTCATGCCTCCACCCTGCCGCCGTGCCAAGCTGCCACCCAGCCCTCCGTCGTACCTACGACCAGCGTGCGTACCACTGGCAGGATCAGGCTCGGCAGGGTGTGTGTTCCGGCCACCCAGGGATACTTGCGCTATGGACCAGCGTGCCGAACTCAGCGAATTCCTCCGCTCGCGGCGGGCCCGGCTGAAGCCCGAGGACGTGGGTCTGCCCGAGTTCGGGCGGCACCGCCGGGTGCCGGGGTTGCGCCGGGAGGAGCTGGCGCAGCTGGCCGGGGTCTCGGTGGCGTACTACACCCGGCTTGAGCAGGGCAACGGGCGGAACGTCTCCCTGGAGGTGCTGGACGCCATCGCCCGCGCCCTGCGGCTGACCGAGGCCGAGCGGAACCATCTGACCCATCTGGCGAAGCCGGCGGAGAAGAAGCGCAAGCGGGCGGCGGCGAACCGGCCGCAGACGGTACGGGCCTCGGTGCGGCATCTGCTGGACGCGCTGGACGGTGTCCCGGCGTACGTCCTGGGGCGGCGGCTGGATGTGCTCGCCTGGAACCGGATGGCGGCGGCCCTGCTCGGCGACTTCGCGGCACTGGAGCCGCAGGAGCGGAACATGGCCCGGCAGGTGTTCCTCTCCCCGCACGCGCGCGAGCTGTACGTGGACTGGGAGGCCAAGGCCACCGAGGTGGTCAGCTTTCTGCGGATGTACGCGGGCTGCTCGGCCGACGACCCCCAGCTGTCGGTGCTGGTGGGCGACCTGTCGGTGCGCAGCCCGGAGTTCCGCGCGATGTGGGCCAAGCACACGGTGGCCGAGAAGGGCCACGGGGTGAAGCGGCTGGCCCACCCCGTGGTGGGCGAGCTGACCCTGGCGTACGAGACGCTGAAGGTGTCCGACGACCACGACCAGAGCCTGGTGACGTACACCGCCGAGCCGGACTCGCCCTCGGCGGACGCACTGCGGCTGCTGGCGCACTGGGGCGTGGACGAGCCGGCGGCCGGCAGCCGGCGCTAGCTCCGTGAGGGCATGGGAACGGCGGCAACGCCCGGACCCCGCCGTGTGCCGTGTGCGCGGGTGAACCAGCGTTGTGCGCTCGTGGTCCACCGCGGGCGAACGGCGGCTTCATAGCCTGCGATCCGGCGGGCCGATCGGGCCGAGCCGGTTCACCTTCGCAAGGAGTACCCCTCATATGAAGCTGCCGTATCCGCTGCGCCGGCTGGTCCGGGGCAGGCGCCTGACCGGCCTGGGCCTCGCGTTCGTCATGGCGCTGAGCATGGTGGGCCTGACGGCCCCCGTCTCGCACGCGGACCCCAAGCAGCCGCTGACCGAGATCCACTGGAACATCACCGGCCTGGAGGGCGGCGGCCAGGCGGCCCACGACGAGTACTGGCGGGTGATCGACCAGTTGCACCACCACACCGGGCACGACTTCCACCAGACGCAGCTGGACGAGACGACGGGCCTGTCCAACCGGCTGGTGCAGATCAGCCTGCACCACAAGGGCGCCTACGTCGGCGCGCTCTACTTCTGGGCCGACAACCTCTACCTGGCCGGCATCTACCAGCCGGGGCAGGGCGGCGGGCACTTCGCCTTCCGCGACCAGCGGCCCGCGGACTTCAACGCCGTGCTCGGCGTCCACTCCGAACCGCTGCCATGGAACGGCAGCTACATCGCGCTCCCGGGCGGAAGCACCCGGCAGAACCTCCAGATCAACGGGCCCCGGCTGCACGGCGCGATGATGAACCTGGCCGGTGCCCGCAGGCTCATCTCCCACGGGGCCGGCCAGGACCTGCTGGGCCAGTCCCTCGTCATGATGATCCAGGCGACCGCCGAGGCCGCCCGCTTCGGCCGCGTCTTCGACAACATCCGGGGCAACATCCGCACCGCCGGCAGCGGCGGCGCCCAGCTCGGTGTCGAGAACGTGGACCTCCAGCAGAACTGGAGCCGCATCTCCAACTGGGTCTACCGCGTCATCCAGAACCCCGCCGCCGGTGAGCTCTCCTTCGGCTCCGGCGTCTTCCACCGGTCCTTCCGGACCCTCCAGCAGCTCCTCGCATACGTCTTCTTCATGGAGCTGCACTCGGGCTCCCGCTGAGCCCCGCGGGGCCGCACGGCTCCGAGCACACATACGCGCGACGGCGGCCCCTCCGGTACGAGGAGGGGCCGCCGTCTCGCGTGCGCGGCGGGGCTCAGACGGCCGAGCCGGCCTTCCACTGCGCCCAGTCCATGTTCCAGCCGTTGAGGCCGTTGTCGGGCTTGATGGTCTTGTCCGGGGAGTTCTTGACGACGACCACGTCACCGGTGATCGAGTTGTCGAAGAACCAGGCGCCGTCCTGCTTGGAGTCGCCCGCGCCCTTGGCGTCGTTCAGGCCCACGCAGCCGTGGCTGGTGTTGGCGGAGCCGAAGATCGAGTCGGCGCCCCAGTAGTTGCCGTGGATGAAGGTGCCCGAGGAGGACAGCCGCATGGCGTGCGGGACGTCCTTGATGTCGTACTCGCCCTTGCCGTCGTCGTCGGTGAAGCCGACCGTGGCACCGTCCATCCGGGTCTCCTTGAACTTCTCGGAGATCACCATCTGGCCGTTGTAGGTCGGGTTGTCCTTGGAGCCGGCGGAGATCGGGATGGTACGGACGGTCTTGCCGTCCTGGGTGACCTTCATGGTCTTGGTGGCGACGTCCACCGTGGAGACCTGGTTGCGGCCGACGGTGAAGGTGACGGTCTTCTGCTGGACGCCGTAGACGCCGTCGGCGCCCTCGACCCCGTCCAGGTCGAGCGTGAGGGTGACCTTGGAGTTGGCCTTCCAGTACTGCTCGGGGCGGAAGTCCAGGCGCTGGGAGTTGAACCAGTGGCCGACGACCTCCTGGCCGCTGCTGGAGCTGACCTTGATGGCCGACTGGACGGCCTTCTGGTCGGTGATCGCCTTGTTGAAGTTGATCGAGACCGGCATGCCGACGCCGACCGTGGAGCCGTCCTCGGGGGTGAAGTTCCCGATGAAGCTGTTGGCCTTGGAGACGGTGGTGAAGGAGGAGTTCTCGTGGGCCTCGCGGCCGTCGGAGTCCTTGGCGGAGGCGGCGATCTTGTAGATGGTGGCCCGCTCCAGCTGCTGGGTGGGCTTCCAGCTCTTGCCGTCGGCGGCCAGCTCGCCCTCGACGGTCTTGCCGTCCGGGCCGGTGAGCGTCACCTCGGTGAGGGTGCCCTCGCTCACGGTGACCTTGGCGTCGTCGTTGATGCCGACGTTCTGCGCGCCGTTCTTCGGAGCTATGGCTATCTTGGCCTGGGAGGTCTCCTTGGCCGCGGCGTCGTCCACCTGCGACTGCGACGACTTCCCGTCGCCCGAACCGGACCCGGACCCGGAATCGGCCTCACTGTCCCCGCCGCCGCAGGCCGAGAGCACCAGCACGCCGCCGAGCACCACGGACGCGGCCGCCAAGCCCCTGCGCCGCTTGCTGTCCGTCATCACACGCTTCTCCATCGTCGCCGAATCCCTGCCGCCGCCCCTACCGGACGCGGTGGCCGCTTTCAGGTCACCCATCAACAGAACACCCATATCGACCCGTCCGGTTCCCTCACGGGCGGGATGTGGGAAATGCCACTGATCAACCTCGGTCGATCAGTGGGCGGATCCCGGTCGATCCGCGATCGGATGACGTCGGTCATAGGTGACCGGTCACACCGTTCCGGTCATCGACCGCCGAGCACCGTCATGATCGACGCGTCCGGGCCACCGCCGGTTCCCACCGGGCCGGCCGGACGCGGCGGATGCGCCGGTCCGGATCCGGGCCCCGGTTGCCGACCCGGACCACGATACGGAACCCCGGCCGCCGCTAGGGCCGCAGACCGCGCTCCTTACCATCGGCCTCGTCTTCGTCCTCGTCCTCGTCCTCGTCGAGGTAGTCACCGTCCTCCTCCGCGTCTTCCCCGTCGAACTCCTCCCACGCGAAGGCCTCCGGGTCGTGCTCGGCCCGCTCGCTGCTCCAGGACGCCTGGGCGAGGTCCACCCCGGGCACCTCACCGATCAGATCGGCGGGTTCCACGAGGTAGGCGAGAGCTTCCGCTTCGTCCTCGCGTACCGCAGAACGGGCGTGCGTACGCTCCTCGTCCGGGAGGAACTCGTCACTCTCCACGCGCTCCAGCGCGGCTGCGGTGAGTTGGTCCGGATCGGTGATTTCCAGCAGGAGTTCCACCCGCAGCCGGACATACCGTGAGGTTTCAGAGACGCTCATATGACGGAGCGTAAGGTGCCGGAGACCGCGACTTTCCCACGACCCGCTGTGTTGTCTAGCATCGGCGCAATCGTCAATCTCCGGTTCCGCAAGGGGATCTGAACACGTGTCCGTCGCACGCCGACCGCTGCTGACCGCCACCGCCGCCGGGAGCCTCCTCGCCGCGCTGTGGTTCGTTCCTTCGGCCAACGCCACCGCCGACCAGCCGCCCACCGGGCGCGACCGCGCGGCCGCCGCCGCCACCCCCCGTATTCCCAGCACTCCCAGCACTCCCAGCGCTCTCCGCGCCCCCAGCCCGCCCAGAGTCTCCACCGAGAAGCGATCCGCCGCCGTGGTGGCGCTCGCCGACACCGGTGGCGTGGACACCACGCCGTATCTGGTGGGCGGCGCGGCCTTCCTGGGGCTCGGCACCGGGATGGTGGCCTTCGCGGTACGCCGGGGGGCCCGCGGGGCGCTCTGAGGGCGGCCGCCCGGTAGGGCGGAGAAACGCGCGGGGCGCTCCTGAAAGCCGCCCGGTACACGGAGGGGCGCGCAGGGGGCTGGTGAAAGCCGCCCCGCACGCCCCGTACCGCGATACGCGCCCGTGGTCTCAGGCCAGCGGTCCGGTGACCCGCTCGACCGCCTCCACCAGCCGCCCGTCCCGTACGAAGGCCTCGGCGGCCTCCAGGTCGGGGGCGAGGAAACGATCCGGCCCGGGGCCCTGGACGCCCGCCGCGCGCAGCGCCTCGATGGCGGCGCGGGAGGCGGGGGCCGGGGCCAGGCCGTGCCGCAGCTCGATGCCGCGGGTGGCGGCGTACAGCTCCACGGCGATCACCCGGGTGAGGTTGGCGACCGTGGTGCGCAGCTTGCGCGCGGCCGACCAGCCCAGCGAGACATGGTCCTCCTGCATCGCGGAGGACGGGATGGAGTCGGCCGAGGCGGGCACGGCCAGCCGCTTCAGCTCGCCGACCAGGGCGGCCTGGGTGTACTGGGCGATCATCAGCCCGGAGTCCACCCCGGCGTCGTCGGCGAGGAACGGCGGCAGCCCGTGGCTGCGGTTCTTGTCCAGCAGCCGGTCGGTGCGGCGCTCGGCGATGGAGCCGAGGTCGGCGGCGGCGATGGCCAGGAAGTCCAGGACGTACGCGACCGGGGCGCCGTGGAAGTTGCCGTTGGACTCCACCCGGCCGCCGCCGGCCCCGTCGGGGAGCACCACCGGGTTGTCCACGGCCGCCGCCAGCTCGCGCTCGGCCACCAGCCGGGCGTGCGCCAGGGTGTCCCGGCCGGCGCCGGCCACCTGCGGGGCGCAGCGCACCGAGTAGGCGTCCTGGACCCGGGGGGCCTCCTGCTCCTGGAAGTGGCCCGTGAGCTCGGAGCCGTCGAGGACGGCGAGCATGTTGGCGGCGGAGGCGGCCTGCCCGGGGTGCGGGCGGATGGCGTGCAGCTCGGGGGCGAGCACCTTGGGGGTGCCGAGCAGCGCCTCCATGGAGAGCGCGGCGGTGATGTCGGCGGCGGTGTAGAGCCGGTCGAGGTCGGCGAGGGCCATCAGCAGCATGCCGAGCATGCCGTCGGTGCCGTTGAGGAGGGCCAGGCCCTCCTTCTCGCGCAGTTCGACCGGGGCGATGCCATGGGCGGCCAGCAGTTCGCCGGCCGGGCGGACGGTGCCGTCGGGGCCCTCGGCGTCGCCCTCGCCCATCAGGGTGAGCGCGCAGTGCGAGAGCGGGGCGAGGTCGCCGGAGCAGCCCAGTGAGCCGTACTCGTGGACGACCGGGGTGATGCCCGCGTTGAGCACGTCGGCCATGGTCTGGGCGACCTCGGGGCGCACCCCGGTGTGGCCGGAGGCGACGGTCTTCAGCCGCAGGAACATCAGCGCCCGGACCACCTCGCGCTCGACCCGGGGGCCCATCCCGGCCGCGTGCGAGCGAACGATGTTGCGCTGGAGCTGGGCGCGCAGCTCATGGCCGATGTGCCGGGTGGCGAGCGCGCCGAAGCCGGTGGACACCCCGTAGACCGGTTCGGGCTTGGCGGCGAGGGCGTCGACGACCTCCCGGGCGCGGGCGAGGGCGGCGAGCGCCTCGGCGGACAGTTCGACGCGGGCGCCCGCCCGGGCCACGGCGATGACGTCCTGCGCGGAGGTCCCGGACGTCTCCACCACCACTGTGTGCATATCCATATTCAGCAGCGTACGTATTGAATCGAGACCTGTCACTACCGGATGCGGGCGCTCTACGAGGGCGGCGGGGCGTCCCGGAAGCGGCGGCGGTCGCGGCCAGGGCCAAGCGGCGACGAGGGGGCGTCGGCCAGCCGGATCACCGCCCCGTCCCGCCCCGCCACCACCGGTTTCGGGGAGCGGGCCGCCTTGGCGCGGTACTGGGCCGCGTCCGCCAGCCGGAACAGCCGGCGGGCCGAGCGCACCGGCCCGATCGGGTCACCGGTGGAGGCCACCCCGCAGGCCACACCCGCGCCGAGCTCCAGCTCCGCCGCCCGCGCGCACAGCTCGTCGGCGGCCGCGATCACCTCGTCCGCCTGCGGGCCGACCGCCAGCAGGCAGAACTCGTCGCCGCCCAGCCGGGCCGCCAGGGCGCCCGGCAGCATCGCCCCGCAGTAGGACAGCAGCGAGCCGAACCGTTCGAGCAACCGGTCCCCCACCGCGTGGCCCAGGGTGTCGTTGACCTGCTTCAGTCCGTTGAGGTCGCAGACCACCAGGCTCACCACGGAGCCGTCCACCCGCCAGCGGTCCACCGCCTCGTCCAGCCGCAGGTCCACCGCCCGCCGGTTGGCGAGCCCGGTCAGCGGATCGGTGAAGGCCAGCCGCCGGACCTCCTCCAGCCGCTCGGTCTGCACGATCCCGGCGGCGACCACCGAGGCCAGCACGGTGGCGAAGTCGGCGTCCGCCCGGTCGAAGACCGGCGCCCCGGTCGGCCGGGCCACATACAGCTCGCCCCAGGCCCGCCCGTGCAGCACTATCGGCGCCACCACACAGGCGCCCCGCCCGCGCCGGCGCAGCGCGGCGACCCGGGGGTGCGGATAGCCGGGGCGGCCGGGCCCGGGGCCCTCGGCGGTCTCCACCCAGGCGTGCGGCTCGCCGCCGTTGGCCCACCGCTCGTGCAGGAACTCGGTGATCTCCGAGAACTGGTGCACCGGGTAGCTCTCGTCCGCCGGGAACTCCTCCTCGTCCGGCGCCCGCTCCCCCACGTTGACCAGCACCTTCAGCCGGCCGCTGTCCCGCTGCCAGGTGGACAGGGCGGCGAAGCTCCCGCCGAGGGCGTCCCGCGCGCCGAGCGCGGCGGCCCGCCAGCTCTCCTCGGGAGTGTGCGCCAGCGCCATCGCCTGGGCCACCGCCACCACGGCTCGCAGCCGGACATCCTCTCCCATTCCTCAAGCTTAGGGAGGATTCATGGCATTTCACCCGGAGGGGTCGGGTCCGGATCGGCGGGGTGCCCCGGTCGGCTCCGCGACCAGGGCCGATCGGCTCCATGACCAGGGCCGACCGCCCGCCCGCCACCCGGCTCCCGGCCCCGCCACCCGGCCTTCGGGCCGCCTTCCCCTCCCGGGGAGGGCTATTCCCGGGAGAGGGCTACTCCCCGGGAGGGCTACTCGCGGGAGAGGGCCGATTCCGGGGAGGGCTGCCCTCGGGGAGGGCTTGCCCTCGGGGAGGGCTACTCCCCGGAGGAGGCTGGCCCCGAAGAAGGCCGGCCCCGAAGAAGGCTCGCCCCGAAGAAGGCCGGCCCCGGAGAAGGCCGGCTCTCCGAAGGAGGCTGGCCCCGAAGAAGGCCGGCTCCCTGGGGACGGCTACTCTCCCGGCCAGGCCGGCTTGCGCTTCTCGTTGAAGGCGGCCACGCCCTCGGCCCGGTCGCCGGAGAAGGCCACCGACCGCCAGGCCGCGTCCTCCACCTCAAGCCCGGCCCGCAGGTCCATGCCGTGGCCCAGCCGCAGCGCCCGCTTGGCGGCGCGCAGCCCCACCGGCGAGTTGGCGGCGATCCGCCCGGCCAGCTCCAGCGCGGCGGCACGGGCCTCCTCGGCCAGCTCGTCCACCAGGCCGAGCCGCAGGGCCTCGGCCGCCTCGACCCGGCGGGCGGTGAAGACCAGTTCCGCCGCCCGGGCCGCGCCGACCCGGCGGGGCAGCAGCTGCGTACCGCCGCCGCCCGGGATCACCCCCACCGACACCTCCGGCAGCCCGACCACCGCACTGGCGTCGGCCACGATCAGATCGCAGGCCAGCGCCAGCTCGAAGCCGCCGCCCAGCGCGTAGCCGTGCACGGCGGCGACGGTCGGCATCGGCAGCTCCAGCACCCCGGTGTAGGCGGCGCGGGCCACCGGGCGCTGGCGCACCAGCTCGGCGTCGGTGAAGGAGTTGCGCTCCTTGAGGTCGGCGCCCACGCAGAAGGCCCGGTCGTTCGAGGAGGTCAGCATGGTGACCCGGGCGGCCGGGTCGGCGGCCAGCGCCTCACAGGCGGCGGCCAGCGAGCGGGCCATCTCGGTGGAGACCGCGTTCATCGCCTTGGGCCGGTCCAGCACCAGCTCGGCCACGTACCCGTGCCGGCGCACGACGACGTACTCCCCGAAGCGCCGCTCGGATCCCTCGGCCGCCTCGGATCCCGTTGATCCCTCTGACCCCACTGGCCCGGCTGCCTGCTCTGCCATGTGGACGCACCCTCCCGGTTAACGGACGTTATCCGGGGATCCTAGGTGTCCGGCGGGTCAGCAGCCAGGGTTCGATCACCCCGAGCCCGCGGACCGGGCGCTGCCACATCGGCTGGAGGGCGAAGCGGTACGAGGGCGGGGTCTCGCCCTCCTTCTCGGCGCGGGCCGCGGCCTCGGCCGCCTCGGTCTCGGAGACCGGGGCCTCGCCGGTGCGGGTCAGCTCCTCGGCGAAGGCCCCGTCCACCAGCACGGCGTCCTTGGGCGCTATCGAGGTCAGCCGGCTGGCCAGGTTCACCGTGGTGCCGAAGACATCGCCCATCCGGGTCGCCACGGTGCCGAAGGCGATCCCGACCCGCAGCGCGGGCATGGTCTCGTCCTGCGACAGGGTCTCGATCAGCCGTACGCCGATCTCGGCGGCGGTGCCGGAGTCGTCGGCCGCGTACAGCACCTCGTCGCCGAGGGTCTTGATCAGCCGGCCGCCGTGCGCGGCCACCAGGTCGGCGCAGGTGGTCTCGAAGGCCTCGACCAACTCGCCGAGCTCCTCCTCCTCCAGCCGGCGGGTCAGCCGGGTGAAGCCCACCAGGTCCGCGAAGCCGACCGCCAGCCGCCGGTCCACCATCTCCTCGTCGTCGGCGGCCTGCACCACCCGACCGGTGGCGGCCGCGAGCTGCCGCCGCCATACGTAGACCAGGAACTCCTGGAGCTCCGGCAGCAGCAGCTCGACCAGCGGATAGGTGACCTCGGTCCGGGTCATCCCGGGCTCGGGCGGCTCGGTCAGGCCCTCCAGGAAGGAGTCGATCTGCCATTCGGCCAGCCGGGCGGTGGTCTGCCCGGTGGAGCGGGCCACCTGGACCGCCATCGGCTCGCTGAGCAGCCCGGCCTCCACCAGACCGGCCAGCCGGCGCAGCGCCAGCACATCCGCCTCGGTGAGCGCCTTGGCCTGGCCGATGTCGGCGAAGCCCATGGCCCGCCAGAAGCGGGAGGCGAGGTCCATGGAGACCCCGGCGGTGCGGGCCGCCTGGAAGGGGGTGTAACGGCGGTCGGCGCCGAGGATCAGCTGCTCCAGCCGGATGGCGAGCGGGTCGTCGGTCGGCTCGGCGGTGTGGTCGACCACATGGTGCGGGGTCGGGTACGCGGCACCCTCACCGGCCGCCCCGGAGCGGTGGGACGGGGAGCCATCGGAAGCGGTCCCGGAGCGCGGGGACGGGGAGTCCTCGGGCGCGGCCCCCGTCCCGGAGTCGCTTCCGGTGTCGGAGTCGGTGTCGGTCCCGGACCCGGCCCCGGTCTCCGTCCCCGTCTCGCTCTCCGTCTCGGAGCCGGATCCTGAGCGGGACTGCCCGGTCCCGGAGTGGGAGGGGTCCGGGACGCCGTTGCCGGAACGACGGGCGGGACCGGTGCCGGAACGGGGTTCGGAACCGGTGCCGGAACGGTGGACGGGGCCGCTGCCGGAACCGGTACCGGAGCCGGGCTCCGGCCGGTCGGGGTTCGCGTCGTCGACGGTCACCGGCCGCCTCCTGCCCGTTCCGTGCGCACTGTTCTGCCGATCTGTCGCTGGATCGCGGTCCACGATACGGCAGGTGTGCCCTGGCTCACGTCCTGATGGGCCGCCCGGGCCTCCGACCGGTCCCACCGCCGTACTCGCTGGTCCGGCGCTCGTCCGGGGCTCGTCTCGCCCCGATCCGGCCCCGGGTCCGGCCCCGATCCGGCTCCCCTGCCGCCCCGGGCGGGCGGAAGGATCAGTTCCACCCGGGGCCCGCCGGAGGGGCGGCGGTCAGCCGCCGTTCCCGGTCCGTACGTGGACGATGTCCCCGGCGCCCACGGCCTCCTGGCCGCCGCCCTCGGTGGCCACCACCAGCCGGCCCTCGCCGTCCAGGGCGATCGCCTCGCCCACCAGGGTGCGCTCGCCCGGCAGCTCGGCGCGGACCGAGCGGCCGAGGGTGGCGCAGCCGGCGGCGTAGGCCTCCTGGAGTCCGGAGGCGGCCGGGTCACCGTTCGCCGCGGTCCACCGCCCGTACCACTCCTCCAGCGAGCGCAGTACGGCCCGCAGCAGCGGGTCGCGGTCGGTGGAGACGGCGTCGGCCAGGGCCAGCGAGCCGGCCGTGGGGACCGGCAGCTCCTCGGCGCGCAGACTGACGTTGAGGCCCAGGCCGATGACCACCGCGCCGCCGTCCCCGGCCCGCTCGGCGAGGATGCCGCCGGTCTTGCGCTCCTCGCCGCCGACGGTCACCAGCAGGTCGTTGGGCCATTTGAGGGCGGTGTCCACCCCGGCGGCGCGGGCCAGCGCGGTGGCGGCGGCCACCCCGGTGAGCAGCGGCAGCCAGGCCAGGCGCTCCACCGGGACGTCCGGCCTGAGCAGAACGGAGAAGAAGAGCCCGGAGCGGGCGGGCGCAGTCCAGGAGCGGTCCAGCCGGCCGCGTCCGGAGGTCTGCTCCTCGGCGACCAGTACCGCCCCCTCGGGAAGCTCGGCGGCGCGGGCGGCCAGATCGGAGTTGGTGGAGCCGGTGGCGGCGACCACGTCGAGGGAGGTCCACAGGGAGCCGGGGCGGACCAGGGCGCGGCGCAGCGCCCCCTCGTCGAGCGGCGGCCGTTCGAGGTCGGACCAGCGGCTGCCGCCGCCGCTTCCACCAGGAGAAGAAGAACCGTGTGCGGGCTGTGCGGGCGTCATGCAAGTCAGCGTAGGTGTGGCAAACACCGCACTGCCGGAGACCCGCCCCGCCGATACGCTACGGGCCAGTAGCCGTCGTCCCCGTGACCAGGGCGATCCGCCCCGTAACCGGCGATCGATCAACCGTCCACGACCAGGTCCCCGACCAGGCAGGGAGCCGCATCCCGATGTCCGAGCCGGCCAAGACGTCCCCGCAGCCCCAGGAGCCCCAGACCGGAGGGCCGCGGCCCGGTGAGTCCGCGTCCGAGCCCCTGATCGACATCCACACCACCGCGGGCAAGCTCGCGGACCTCCAGCGCCGTATCGAGGAGGCCACCCACGCCGGATCGGCGCGCGCCGTCGAGAAGCAGCACGCCAAGGGCAAGCTGACCGCCCGTGAGCGGATCGCGCTGCTGCTGGACGAGGACTCCTTCGTGGAGCTGGACGAGTTCGCCCGGCACCGCTCGACCGCGTTCGGTCTGGAGGCCAACCGCCCGTACGGCGACGGGGTGGTCACCGGCTACGGCACGGTGGACGGCCGCCCGGTCGCGGTCTTCTCGCAGGACTTCACGGTGTTCGGCGGGGCGCTGGGCGAGGTCTACGGGCAGAAGATCGTCAAGGTGATGGACTTCGCGCTGAAGACGGGCTGCCCGGTGATCGGGATCAACGACTCCGGCGGCGCCCGTATCCAGGAGGGCGTGATGGCGCTCGGCCTGTACGGCGAGATCTTCCGCCGCAACACCCATGCCTCCGGGGTGATCCCGCAGATCAGCCTGGTGGTCGGACCGTGCGCGGGCGGCGCGGTGTACTCGCCGGCCATCACCGACTTCACGGTGATGGTGGACCAGACCTCGCATATGTTCATCACCGGACCGGACGTCATCAAGACGGTGACGGGCGAGGACGTGGGCTTCGAGGAGCTGGGCGGCGCCCGGACGCACAACACCACCTCGGGTGTGGCGCACCATATGGCGGGCGACGAGAAGGACGCCATCGAGTACGTCAAGTCGCTGCTGTCATACCTGCCGTCCAACAACCTGACCGAGGCCCCGTCCTTCCCGGAGGAGGCCGACCTGGCCCCCACCGACGAGGACCGGGAGCTGGACACCCTGGTCCCGGACAGCGCCAACCAGCCGTACGACGTGCACACCGTCATCGAACACGTGCTGGACGACGCGGAGTTCCTGGAGACCCAGGGGATGTTCGCGCCCAACATCGTCACCGGCTTCGGGCGGGTCGAGGGCTACCCGGTGGGCGTGGTCGCCAACCAGCCGATGCAGCTGGCCGGTTGCCTGGACATCGACGCCTCGGAGAAGGCCGCGCGGTTCGTCCGCACCTGCGACGCCTTCAACATCCCGGTCATCACCTTCGTGGACGTGCCGGGCTTCCTGCCGGGCGTGGACCAGGAGTACGGCGGGATCATCCGGCGCGGCGCCAAGCTGATCTACGCCTACGCCGAGGCGACGGTGCCGCTGATCACGGTGATCACCCGCAAGGCCTTCGGCGGGGCCTACGACGTGATGGGCTCCAAGCACCTGGGCGCCGACCTCAACCTGGCCTGGCCCACCGCGCAGATCGCCGTGATGGGCGCCCAGGGCGCGGTCAACATCCTGCACCGCCGCACCATCGCCGAGGCGGCTGATGTGGAGGGGACGCGGGCGCGGCTGATCCAGGAGTACGAGGACACCCTGCTCAACCCGTACACGGCGGCCGAGCGCGGCTATGTGGACGCGGTGATCATGCCCTCGGACACCCGGGCGCACCTGGTCAAGGGGCTGCGCCAGCTGCGGACCAAGCGGGAGAGCCTGCCGCCGAAGAAGCACGGCAACATCCCGCTGTAGGGCGGGGGTACCCGCGTCAGCGTCGCGTCCGGCAGCACCACCACGAGGAGGTTCCCATGATCAGAGTCGTACGGGGCAACCCGACCCCGGAGGAGCTGGCCGCCGCCCTCGCGGTGGTCCGGGCCCGCGCGGCGGCCGATGCCGCGGCCGCCTCCGACGGCCCGCCGCACGCCCCGGAGGGCTGGTCCGACCCGGCCAGGATCGCCCGCGGCCGCCGCCCCCAGCCGGGCCCGCGCTCCTGGACCCGCTCCTACTGGCCGGCCTGAGGACATCGGTAGCGGCGGCAGGGCCCGTACCCGGCGCGGGTGCGGGCCCTGCGGCACGGGCGGCCGTCGCTAACGCAGCCCCGTGACGAACATCAGCAGCACCATCGCCAGGGCCAGCAGGACACCCGCGCGCCGCAGCATGGCCTGCATATCGCGCATCTCCTCGGGCGGCTCGTTCTCCGGGTCGGACCACAGCATGTCTTCGATCCTGCGGCCGCCGCCCCGCCGCCCGCCTGAGTACGCGTACTCAGCCTCCACCGGGGCCCGCGTGGGCCTGGTCACCCCCGGCCGTGTCCCCGTCCGCCCCGGCCGTGTCCGCGGCCGCCGGAGTGGATCAGTACCCTCCCTGGCATGACCATCGCCGCTCGCCGCCGTCTCGTACTGGCCTCCGCGTCCCCCGCCCGCCTCGGTCTGCTCCGGCAGGCCGGCCTCGCCCCCGAGGTCATCGTCAGCGGGGTGGACGAGGACGCGATCACCGCTCCCACCCCCGCCGAACTGGCGCTCGCGCTGGCCGAGGCCAAGGCCTCCCGGGTGGCGGCCCGGCCCGAGGTGGCCGGCGCCCTGGTGATCGGCTGCGACTCGGTGCTGGAGCTGGACAAGCGGGCGCTGGGCAAGCCGGCCGACTCGGTGGAGGCCACCGCCCGCTGGAAGGAGATGCGCGGCCGGGCGGGCGTGCTCCAGACCGGGCACTGCGTCTACGACACCGCCGCCAAGCGGTACGCCTCCGCCACCGCGTCCACCGTCGTCCGGTTCGGCGAGCCGACGGACGAGGAGATCGCCGCGTATGTGGCCAGCGGGGAGCCCCTGCACGTGGCCGGCGCCTTCACCCTGGACGGCCGGTCAGCCCCGTTCATCGAGGGCGTGGACGGTGACCCGGGCAATGTCATCGGGCTGTCCCTGCCGCTGCTGCGCCGGCTGCTGGCCGAGCTGGGGGTGGCCATCACCGACCTCTGGGCCTGAGCCCACCCCTTCGTACGCGCACCGCGGCCCTACGCCGGGGCCGGGCGCCCGCTGCCGTCCGGCCCCGCCCCCGGGTCGCCGTCCACCCCGGTGGGGCCCGGGCGGCGGTCCGGCAGGTCGGGGGCGTACAGCACCAGCGCGGCCACGAGCAGCGCCAGGACCAGCATCATCAGGGCGAAGGCGGTCCAGCCGACCAGGCCCACCGCCACCGCGCCCAGCACCCCGTGCACGATGGCGCAGGCGATCAGCACGATCCGCACCGGCCGGGTCGGCGGCTGGTCCCGTACCCCCACCACCAGCAGCAGCACCCCGCAGAGCGCCAGGAACGCGCCGAACACCGCCCCCAGCACCCAGATCCCGGTGACCATATGGTCGGGCTTGAGGCCGTCCAGGGACATCTGCTGGCCGCCCATCACGGTGGCGAGCACCAGATGCAGCAGCACCGTGCCGACCGCTTCCAGCAGCAGCACGGCTCCGGCCGCCAGGGCGACGGCTCGACGGACCCCCATGGAACCCCCTCCTGTCCCGCTGGTATCTCCCTTACCGGCGGTAGTGGCCGGTGCCGGGCAGGCTACTGAGTGGTAATGGCCAGGACAAGGGTGTGGACCAAGGCCGGTCCCGGAGATCGCGTCGAGCGCGCCGCTCGGAGGAATCCGTTCCGCCATTGGTAGGGACTCCACAAAGAATCGGGACGCGGCGCTGGACCGGCAGACAGAGACCTGGGCCACACCGGGCGGTTACTGTTCCGTCCAGAAGCCCTGCGTAACGTGGTGCGACAAGGATTTTTCCGCATACGGCACGCCTCGAATCACGCTCCGTGTGGGCAAGCTCACCCCTGGGGACGGGTCGTGAGGCCGTGTCGGCAGTCCCTAAACTCAGCTTGTTTCAAGGAGGGAGCCATCGTGCGCAAGGTGCTCATCGCCAACCGTGGCGAAATCGCTGTCCGTGTCGCCCGGGCCTGCCGGGACGCGGGGATCGCCAGCGTGGCCGTCTACGCCGATCCGGACCGGGACGCCCTGCACGTCCGGGCGGCCGACGAGGCGTTCGCCCTGGGCGGTGACACCCCGGCGACCAGCTACCTGGACATCGCCAAGGTGCTCCAGGCCGCCGCCGACGCGGGGGCGGACGCGGTCCACCCCGGCTACGGCTTCCTGTCGGAGAACGCGGAGTTCGCCCAGGCCGTGCTGGACGCCGGGCTGACCTGGATCGGCCCGCCGCCGCACGCCATCCGCGACCTGGGCGACAAGGTGGCCGCCCGGCACATCGCCCAGCGCGCCGGCGCCCCGCTGGTGGCCGGCACCCCCGACCCGGTCTCCGGGGCCGAGGAGGTCGTGGCCTTCGCCAAGGAGCACGGCCTGCCGATCGCCATCAAGGCCGCCTTCGGCGGTGGCGGGCGCGGACTGAAGGTCGCCCGCACCCTGGAGGAGGTCCCCGAGCTCTACGAGTCGGCGGTGCGCGAGGCGGTGGCCGCCTTCGGCCGCGGCGAGTGCTTCGTCGAGCGCTACCTCGACCGCCCCCGGCACGTGGAGACCCAGTGCCTGGCCGACACCCACGGCAATGTGGTCGTCGTCTCCACCCGTGACTGCTCGCTCCAGCGCCGCCACCAGAAGCTGGTCGAGGAGGCCCCGGCGCCGTTCCTCAGCGAGGACCAGAACAAGCAGCTCTACGCCGCCTCCAAGGCCATCCTGAAGGAGGCCGGCTACGTCGGCGCCGGCACGGTGGAGTTCCTGGTCGGCAACGACGGCACCATCTCCTTCCTGGAGGTCAACACCCGCCTCCAGGTCGAGCACCCGGTCACCGAGGAGGTCACCGGTATCGACCTGGTCCGCGAGATGTTCCGGATCGCCGACGGCGAGGAGCTGGGCTACGGCGATCCCGCGGTGCGCGGCCACTCCTTCGAGTTCCGCATCAACGGCGAGGACCCGGGCCGCAACTTCCTGCCCGCCCCCGGCACCGTCACCCTCTTCGACGCGCCCACCGGCCCCGGTGTCCGGCTGGACGCGGGCGTGGAGTCCGGCAGCGTCATCGGCCCGGCCTGGGACTCCCTGCTGGCCAAGCTGGTCGTCACCGGCGCCACCCGGCAGCAGGCCCTCCAGCGCGCCTCCCGGGCGCTCGCCGAGTTCACCGTGGAGGGCATGGCCACCGCCATCCCGTTCCATCGGGCCGTGGTGGTCGACCCGGCGTTCGGCCCCGAGCTGACCGGCTCCAGCGACCCGTTCACCGTCCACACCCGCTGGATCGAGACGGAGTTCGTCAACGAGATCAAGCCCTTCGCCGCCCCGGCCGACGCCGAGGCGGACGAGGAGCCGGGCCGCGAGACGGTCGTGGTGGAGGTCGGCGGCAAGCGCCTGGAGGTCTCCCTGCCGTCCTCGCTGGGCATGTCGCTGGCCCGCACCGGGCTGGCCGCCGGCGCCAAGCCCAAGCGCCGGGCCGCCAAGAAGTCCGGCCCGGCCGCCTCCGGCGACACCCTCGCCTCGCCCATGCAGGGCACCATCGTCAAGGTGGCCGTCGAGGAGGGCCAGGAGGTCAAGGAGGGCGAGCTGATCGTGGTCCTGGAGGCCATGAAGATGGAGCAGCCGCTCAACGCCCACCGCTCCGGCACGGTCAAGGGCCTGACCGCCGAGGTCGGCGCCTCCATCACCTCCGGCGCCGCGATCTGCGAGATCAAGGACTGACGGCCGGCGCTCTACGGCCATGGGACGGGGCCCACCGGATGATCTCCGGTGGGCCCCGTCCCGTACCGCCCCGTGATTCTCCGTGCCGGGCGGGGGCCCCAGCCCTCGATGGCATCCTGGAGTTCCTGGAGAGCACGCCGCGAGCGCGGCGGGGCCGCGACGAGGAGGGACCGCGCGATGGCGACCAGTACGGCGGGCGACCGGGTGCCCGAGCAGCCGCGTCCGCTGCGCGCCGACGCCCGCCGCAACCGGGAGCGGCTGCTGCGCGAGGCGCGGCTGGCCTTCGCCGAGCACGGCACCGACGCCTCGCTGGAGGAGGTGGCCCGCCGGGCGGGCGTGGGCATCGGCACGCTCTACCGCCACTTCCCCAACCGGCACGCCCTGATGAACGCGGTCTTCCAGGAGGCGCTGCACGCCCTGCTCACCCGCTCCCAGGAGCTGGCCGAGGCCGAGCAGCCGTGCGCCGCGCTGGTGGAGTGGCTGCGGGCCATCGTCACCCACGCCGGTGAGTACCGGGGGCTGGCCAGGGAGCTGATGTCCGCCTCGCATGACACCACCTCCGCGCTCTCCCAGTGCAGCACCCCGCTGGGCTCGGCGGGCGCCGCGCTGCTGCGGCGGGCGCAGCGGTCCGGGGCGGTACGGGAGGACGTGTCGATCGGCGACCTCATGCAGCTGACCAACGCGATCGCCCTGGCCGCCGAGGAGTGCCCGGCCGACGAGCAGCTCGCCGACCGGCTGCTGACCCTGACCCTGCGCGGGCTGAAGCCGTAACCGCAGGGCCGGGGGGCAAGGGGGCGGAGGGCCGGGGCCCCGCTCCGTAGACTCGCGCGGTACCTCAGGCCGCAACCACAGGGCCCGGTGGCCCGGGGCCCCGCTCCGTAAGCCCTCACCGCCGGCTCGCGCGGCCTCAAGCCGTAACCCGGCCGCCCGCCCCACCAGTTCAGCGGGCTCAGGCGGGCTCAGCGGCGGCGCAGGTCCGCCACTCGGGCCGCGCGCTCGGCGGGCTGGGGGTCGGGGGCGGCCAGCGGGCCGGGGGCGCCGCGCAGCGGTCCGGGGGCGCCCGGGTGGCGGCCCCGCTGGCCGGGCAGCGGCACGTCCTGGCGGGTGCGGCGGCTGGGCGGCGCGTTCTCGGGGGCACCGCCCTGGCCGGTGCCGGCGACGGTGATCTGCACCCCCTGGTCGGCGAGCGCCTGGAGCTCGGTGCCGGCCCGGTCCTCGTGCGGCGGCGGCTCGTCGGTGACCAGACGGGTGATCAGGTCGGTGGGCACCGTCTGGAACATGGTGTCGGTGCCCAGCTTGGTGTGGTCGGCGAGCACGACCACCTCCGCGGCGGCCTGCACCAGGGCGCGGTCCACGCTGGCGGAGAGCATGTTGGAGGTGGACAGCCCGCGCTCGGCGGTCAGCCCGCTGCCGGACAGGAACGCCCGGGAGACCCGCAGACCCTGGAGGGACTGCTCGGCCCCGCTGCCCACCAGGGCGTAGTTGGAGCCGCGCAGGGTGCCGCCGGTCATCACCACCTCGACCCGGTTGGCGTGCGCCAGGGCCTGGGCGACCAGCAGCGAGTTGGTGACCACGGTGAGGCCGGGCACCCGGGCGAGCCGGCGGGCCAGCTCCTGGGTGGTGGTCCCGGCGCCGACCACGATGGCCTCGCCCTCGCCCACCAGTCCGGCGGCCACATCGGCGATGGCGGTCTTCTCGGCCGTGGCCAGGTGCGACTTCTGCGGGAGCCCGGACTCCCGTGTGAAGCCGCCGGGAAGTACCGCACCGCCGTGCCGGCGGTCGAGGAGTCCTTCTGCCTCCAGCGCCCGTACGTCCCGCCGTACGGTCACTTCTGAGGTCTGGACGACGCGGGCGAGCTCCCGGAGGCTCACGGCCCCGTTGGCGCGCACCATTTCAAGGATCAACTGACGACGTTCTGCAGCGAACACGAAACTGACAGTAACCCCAGCGACCATTCCCACGCAGCGGAATGCCCCCGTTAAGCGAATTTCCGAACAGAGACGCCCACCAACTGGTATAAGACGGCTCGCTCGTTGACGCTCCTTGACTCCGGACGGCGATTGCCGACCGCTCACCGCCCCGACTTGCCGGGGGTTGGCGGGGGTTGTCCGTTCCCCCCCGCCCCGCACCGCGCCGGTAAAGGCCCTTACGCCCCGCCCTCGGCCTTCCGGGTGTGCAACTGCCGGGCCACCTCGGCGATCGAGCCCGACAGCGACGGGTACACCGTGAACGCGTTGGCGATCTGCTCCACCGTCAGGTTGTTGTCCACCGCGAGCGAGATGGGGTGGATCAGCTCGCTGGCGCGCGGGGCGACCACACAGCCGCCGACCACGATCCCGGTGCCCGGGCGGCAGAAGATCTTCACGAAGCCGTCCCGGATGCCCTGCATCTTGGCGCGCGGGTTGCGCAGCAGCGGCAGCTTGACCACCTTGGCGTCGATCCGGCCCGCGTCCACGTCGGCCTGGCTGTAGCCGACGGTGGCGATCTCCGGGTCGGTGAAGACGTTCGCCGAGACGGCCTTGAGGTTCAGCGGGGTGACCGCGTCGCCGAGGAAGTGGTACATCGCGATCCGGCCCTGCATGGCCGCGACCGAGGCGAGCGCGAAGACACCGGTGACATCGCCGGCCGCGTACACCCCGGGTGCCGAGGTCCGCGAGACCTTGTCGGTCTTGACGTGCCCGGAGTCGGTGAGCCGCACCCCGGCCTCCTCCAGGCCCATCCCGTCGGTGTTGGGGATGGCGCCGACCGCCATCAGGCAGTGGGTGCCGGAGATGACCCGGCCGTCCGCCAGGGTGACCTCCACCCGGTCGCCGACCCGCTTGGCGGAGGCCGCGCGCGAGCGGGCCATGACGTTCATCCCGCGCCGCCGGAACACGTCCTCCAGCACCGCGGCCGCGTCCGGGTCCTCACCGGGCAGCACCCGGTCGCGGGAGGAGACCAGGGTGACCCGGGAGCCCAGCGCCTGGTACGCCCCGGCGAACTCGGCGCCGGTGACGCCGGAGCCGACCACGATCAGCTCCTCGGGGAGCTCGTCGAGGTCGTAGACCTGGGTCCAGTTGAGGATGCGCTCGCCGTCGGGCTGGGCGTCGGGGATCTCGCGCGGGTGGCCGCCGGTGGCGATCAGCACCGCGTCGGCGGTCAGCCGCTCCTCGGAGCCGTCCGCGGCCCGGACCACGACCTGGCGCGAGCCGTCCGCCGCCTGCTGCCCCTCCAGCCGCCCCTTGCCGCGTACGACGCGGGCACCGGCCCGGGTGACCGAGGCGGTGATGTCGTGCGACTGGGCGAGCGCGAGGCGCTTGACCCGGCGGTTGACCTTGCCGAGGTCCACGCCGACGATCCGGGCGGCCTGCTCGATGTGCGGAGTGTCGTCCGCGACGATGATGCCCAGCTCCTCGTGCGAGGAGTCGAAGGTGGTCATCACCTCGGCCGTGGCGATCAGGGTCTTGGAGGGGACGCAGTCGGTCAGGACGGACGCCCCGCCGAGGCCGTCGCAGTCCACGACGGTCACCTCCGCGCCGAGCTGGGCGGCCACCAGGGCCGCCTCGTATCCGCCGGGTCCGCCACCGATGATCACGATCCGGGTCACAGGGGTCACGCCTCGCGCTCTCGTCACGGCAGGGTCTGGAGTACGCGTCCCATTGTCCCGCACGCACCGGGGTGCTTCCCGCCGGGTCCCGCACTCCCGTACGGGGCCGGGGGCGGCCGCGCCGACCCCGCCGGGTTGCCATCCGGTGACCGCCCGGTGGCCCTCCGGCCGGAACGGGCCCCATGCCCGCCCCTCCCGTACCCTCGATGCCATGTCGCTCTACGCCGCGTACGCCGGCAACCTCGACGCGCGGCTGATGACCCGCCGCGCTCCGCACTCCCCGCTGCGCGGCACGGGCTGGCTCAACGGCTGGCGGCTGACCTTCGGCGGCGAGCAGATGGGCTGGGAGGGGTCGCTGGCCACCATCGTGGAGGCGCCGCGCTCCCAGGTATTCGTCGCCCTGTACGACATCGCGCCGATGGACGAGGACTCCATGGACCGCTGGGAGGGCGTGGGCCTCGACATCTACCGGCGGATGCGGGTACGGGTGCACACCCTGGACGGCGAGGAGCCCGCCTGGGTCTACGTCCTCAACGGCTACGAGGGCGGGCTGCCCTCCGCCCGCTACCTGGGCGAGGTGGCGGACGCCGCCGAGTCCGCGGGCGCCCCGCACGACTACGTCATGGAGCTCCGCAAGCGCCCCTGCTGACCTCTTCGGCGGGCCCTGCGGCGGAAAGGGGGCAGAGACGGCGACACAGCGACCCACGCACGAACCCCCCACGTGATCCCGGGAGCCCCCGTGTCCGAAAAGCCGAGCAAGGCGCAGCCGCCCGTAACCGACCGCGCGACCTTCGAGCAGCATCTGCAAGACCTGCGTACGAGGGAGAAGGCGCACACCCGCGAAGGGGACGCGATCGCCGCCGCGCGCCGCAGGCTCCCGATGGTCGAGGTGGCCGCGGACAGCCCTCTGCTGGGACCGGACGGCCCCGTGACCCTCCTGGACGCGTTCGAAGGGCGACGCCAGCTGATCGCCTACTACTTCATGTGGTGGCCCGGGCGGCCGGCCGCCGAGCAGTGTGAGGGCTGCACCTGGGTGATGAGCCAGGTGGGCGAGCTGAGCTATCTCCACTCCCGCGACATCACCTTCGCCGTGCTGTGCCAGGGGCGGAACACCGCCTACGGCTTCGCGGACGCGCGGACCTCGTACGAGGAGAGCCTGCGCTACCGCTCCTTCATGGGGTGGGAGATGCCGTGGTACTCCGCCCAGCCCTCGCTCGCCTCGCTTCTCACCGGCCGGGAGCCCGGTCTGTTCCACCTGGTGTGCTACCTGCGCGACGGCGACCGCGTCTTCGAGACGTACTGGACCAGCCGCCGTGGGGCGGAGGCGGTGGACCACAGCTACGCGCTCATGGACCTCACGGTGTTCGGGCGCCAGGAGGAGTGGGAGGACTCACCGGCAGCCTGGCCGCGCCTCGGGCAGGCCACCCGGACCCTCAGCGGCGCTCCGGACTGGCGGCCGCTGCGGGACGAGGAAGGTGGACGTCCCACCGCGCACTGGCCGCGCATCGACGCCGGCCGCTCCGACGACCTGGCCGACCGCCCCGCCACCCCCTGAGACACCCCCGGCCCCCTGCACCGCCCGGAGCCCCGGCCCCCCCGGCACCGCCCCGCCGCTCCCTGAGACGCCCCAGTCCCCCGGCACCGTCGGGCGCCCGGCCCCAAGGCACCGCCCGCTGCTCCCTGCCCCCGGCACCGTCGAGCGCCCCCGGGCCCCCGGCACCCCAGACCCTCCGCACACCCCCCTTCACCCCCTCTTCACCCCCCTGTGGGAAACGACAAGACAACGATCGCAAGTCCGTGGGCTACGTCATCTACGCGCGTAGGCAATCTGCGGCTAGGCTCTGTGCGTACCGCATTCTGTTTTCTCCGGGGCCTCGGCCCCGGACCCCGGTCGGCCTGGCCCGCCCGGGGCGACGTTCTTCGCGAGGCGAGAGACTCTGTGAACGCAACTGCCACCCCGGACCACCTCCAGGGCGACCCCTACGCCGCCGCCGACGACGCCGCCGCGCGGCTCCGCGCACTGACCGGCGCCGAGACCCACGACGTCGCCCTGGTGATGGGCTCCGGCTGGGCGCCGGCCGTGGACGCGCTCGGGGCGCCGGAGGCCGAGTTCCCGGTCACCGAGCTGCCCGGCTTCCCGCCGCCGGCCGTCGAGGGCCACGGGGGCAAGATCCGCTCGTACCTGCTCGGTGAGAAGCGCGCCCTGGTCTTCCTCGGCCGCACCCACTTCTACGAGGGCCGCGGCGTCGCCTCGGTGGCCCACGGGGTGCGCACCGCCGTCGCCGCCGGTTGCAAGACCGTCGTGCTCACCAACGGCTGCGGCGGCCTGCGCCAGGGCATGCGCCCCGGTCAGCCGGTGCTGATCAGCGACCACATCAACCTGACCGCCGCCTCCCCGATCGTCGGCGCCAACTTCGTGGACCTGACCGACCTGTACTCGCCGCGGCTGCGCGCGCTGTGCAAGGAGGTCGACGCGACGCTGGAGGAGGGCGTCTACGTCCAGTTCCCCGGCCCGCACTACGAGACCCCGGCCGAGATCAACATGGTCCGCGTGTTCGGCGGCGACCTGGTTGGCATGTCCACCGTGCTGGAGGCCATCGCGGCCCGTGAGGCGGGCGCCGAGGTGCTGGGCATCTCCCTGGTCACCAACCTGGCGGCGGGCCTCTCCGGCGAGCCGCTGAACCACGAGGAGGTCCTCCAGGCCGGCCGCGACTCGGCGGCCCGGATGGGCGAGCTGCTCACCCAGGTGCTCAACCGCCTCTGAGGCGGTTGGACCCCACCGGGCCGGGCCCGCCCCCACGGGCGCCCGGCCCGCCCCCATCCCCGTACAGCACGCCCAGGAAGGCAGACCACCGTGCAGCAGGACCCCACCGCCGATGCCGCCACCGCGGACGCCACCGCGCAGGCGGAGCTCGTCGCCCGGGCGCGGGCGTGGCTGGCCGAGGACCCGGACGCGGAGACCCGCGAGGAGCTGGCCGGGCTGATCGAGGCGGGCGACACCGCCGCGCTCGCCGACCGCTTCTCCGGCACCCTCCAGTTCGGCACCGCCGGCCTCCGCGGTGAGCTGGGCGCGGGCCCGATGCGGATGAACCGCGCGGTGGTCATCCGCGCCGCCGCCGGCCTGGCCGCGTACCTGAAGTCCAAGGGCGAGGCGAACGGGCTGGTCGTGGTCGGCTACGACGCCCGGCACAAGTCGGCCGACTTCGCCTGGGACACCGCCGCGGTGATGACCGGCGCCGGGCTGCGCGCCGCCGTGCTGCCCCGCCCGCTGCCCACCCCGGTGCTGGCCTTCGCCATCCGCCACCTGGGCGCGGTCGCCGGTGTCGAGGTCACCGCCAGCCACAACCCGCCCCGGGACAACGGCTACAAGGTGTACCTGGGCGACGGTTCGCAGATCGTGCCGCCGGCCGACGGCGAGATCGCCGCCGAGATCGACGCGGTCGCCGCCCTCGCGGACGTGGCACGCCCCGAGTCCGGCTGGGACACCCTCGGCGAGGACGTCCTCACCGCCTACCTCACCCGTACCGACGCCGTCCTCACCCCCGGCACCGCCCGCACCGCGCAGACCGTCTACACGGCGATGCACGGCGTGGGCAAGGACGTGCTGCTGGCCGCCTTCGCGCGGGCCGGCTTCCCCGCCCCGACACTCGTCGCCGAACAGGCCGAGCCCGACCCGGACTTCCCCACCGTCGCCTTCCCCAACCCGGAGGAGCCGGGCGCGATGGACCTGGCCTTCGCCACCGCGCGCCGGGCCGCCCCCGACGTGGTCATCGCCAACGACCCGGACGCCGACCGCTGCGCCGTCGCGGTGCCGGACGCCTCCGCCGAGGCGGGCTGGCGGATGCTGCGCGGCGACGAGGTGGGCGCGCTGCTCGCCGACCACCTGGTCCGCAAGGGCGCCGAGGGCGTCTTCGCCGAGTCCATCGTCTCCTCCTCCCTCCTGGGCCGGATCGCCGAGGCGGCCGGGGCCGGGTACGAGGAGACGCTGACCGGCTTCAAGTGGATCGCCCGGGTGGAGGGCCTGCGCTACGGCTACGAGGAGGCGCTCGGCTACTGCGTGGACCCGGGCGGGGTGCGCGACAAGGACGGCATCACGGCCGCGCTGCTCGTCGCCGAGCTGGCCTCGGAACTGAAGGAGCAGGGCCGTACGCTCGCCGACCGGCTGGACGAGCTGGCCGTCACCCACGGCCTGCACGCCACCGACCAGCTCTCCGTCCGGGTCACCGACCTCACGGTCATCGCCACCGCCATGCGCCGCCTGCGCGAGCAGCCGCCGGCCGAGCTGGCCGGGCTGACGGTCGCCTCCGCGGAGGACCTGACCAAGGGCACCGACACCCTCCCGCCCACCGACGGCCTCCGTTACCACCTCGAAGGCGCCTACACCGCCCGCGTCATCGTCCGCCCCAGCGGCACCGAGCCCAAGCTCAAGTGCTACCTGGAGGTCGTCGTCCCCGTCGCCGCCCAGCCCGAACTGGCCGACGCCCGCACCCGCGCCACCGAGGTCCTCACCGCCCTCAAGCGCGACCTCGCGGCGGCGGCCGGGATCTGACCCCGGCAACCCCCCTTGGCGAGCGCGAGTTTGACCGCCCGTCAGGGGGGAGAGGATCCCCGGGCACGCGCGGGCCGCAGGGGGATCCGCGCGCCGGGGAGGGGGCTCGACATGGCCGACGACGAGGGCGCGACCGGGCAGCAGCTGGACCTGGTGCAGGCGATCACTCTGCTCAGGGACCAGATCGCGGAGGCCCAGCGGCTGATCGACCGGCCGCCGGCGCGGAACACCGATCCGGGCGCCCCGGCCACGGCCGCCGACAAGGGGGTGCGCTTCACCCTGGGCGAGATCACCCTGGAGCTCGGGATGGAGCTGACCAGGACCAGGGGCGTCGACGGCGGGCTGCGCTGGAGCGTGATCGGCTTCGGGGGCCGCAAGGAGAGCGGTGCGACGAACACCCACACCCTCACCGTGACGCTGACCCCGCACAAGCCCGGCGGCGGTGACATCGACGTCAGAGACACGGAGTAGGCCGGCGGGCGGGGGCGGCGGACGTGGAGTTCGACCGCAGGGTCCAGATCCGGGTGGCGTGCCTGATCGGCGGCGAGCGGATGACGGGGGCCGGCTCGGGGTACCTGGTCGCCCCGCGCCTGGTGCTGACGGCCGCCCACGTCCTGGACGACCCTGACCCGGCCGCCGACGTGCCGCTCACCGTCAGCCGGCCGGACGCCGACGACACCCGCTTCCCCGCGCTCGTGCGCTGGCAGCGCACCGACGACCTGGTGGACGCCGCGCTGATCGAGATCGAGGAGGACTGCGGCTGGCCGGTCCCGCCGTCGCTCGGCGACCTGCTCAGCCGGCCGCCGCAGCGGTACGGCCGGCTCATCGGGACCCGGCCGCACCCGGTCACCGCGCTCGGGTTCCCGCGCATGCAGAAGGACATCAAGGGCGGCCGCCGGCTGGACGAGCAGTTGTCGGCGCACATCGCGCCGGGCACCGGCTCGCTGGCCGGCCGTTACGAGCTCTCCGGCACCGACCCCACCGTCCCGTTGACGCAAGGCTCCGCGGGCACCGCCTGGTCGGGCATGTCGGGCGCCCCGGTGCTGGCCGAGGACGGTCTGGGCGGGAGCCTGCTGTGCGGGGTGATCCGTCGCGACCGGCAGGCCCGCGCCGGGTCCCGGCTGACCGCGACCACGGCCGCGGAACTGCTGGCCGACCCCGGCTTCTCGGCCCTGCTCGCCGAGCACACCGGCCGCCGGCCCGCGCTCGAACCGGCCGAGCCCGCCCCGCTGCTCGCCCCGGCCGCCGTGGAGCACTCCTTCCGCTCCCCCGTCGGTCTACTGAGCGCCCACGCCGAGACGGTCGCCTTCCAGGGCCGCACGGACGAACTGAACGGCCTGCGCACCTGGTGCGAGAGCGGCCCGCAGGGCCTGTCGGTACGGGTGGTGACCGGGCCGGGCGGGCAGGGCAAGACCCGCCTGGCCCGCCGGCTCACCGCGATGATGGCCGAGGACGGCTGGGTCACCGGGCACCTCCGCTCCGACCTCGGCGACCGCGGCCTCGACGACTTCGCCCCGCTGCGTACGGCGCTGCCGCTGCTGCTGGTCGTGGACTACGCCGAGACCCGGCCGTATGTGGTGCGCCGACTGCTCACCGCGCTGTACCGCTCGCCCCACCGGGTGCGGGTGCTGCTGCTCGCCCGCTCGGACGGGGCGTGGCGGACCAGTTCGCTGGAGGCGCTGCGCGAGGTGGCGGAACTGCTCGACCTGGCCCAGGTCGTACCCCTCGATCCGCTGCTGCCGGCGCGCCGGTCGGCCGATGACCGGCGTGACGCCTTCCGCGCCGCCGCGGTCGATCTGGCCCGGCTGCTGCCCCGGGTGCTCGACCCTCCGCAGGGCGGCTGGGACGCGGTCGCCGCGGGGGTCGAGCCGCCGGCGGCGCTGGCGGACGCCCTGTACGGCAATGTGCTGACGCTCCAGATGGCCGCGCTGGTCGCGCTGCTGCAACGCGGTCCGCAGCCGGCCGAGGCAGCCGCCGACGCCCCGCTGGAGCACATCCTGCTGGGGCACGAGAAACGGCTGTGGGAGGTCAGTGCGCGGACGCCGGCTTACGACCTGGGCCTGACCGACCCGGCGCTGTCCGCCGCGGTGGCCGTGGCGGCCCTCGGCGGGGCCGCGACCGAGAACGAGGCCGTCGCGGTGCTCGCCGTGCTGGACGCCCTGCCCGCGGGCCGGCGGGCCGACACCGCGCGGTGGCTGGCCTCTCTGTATCCGAGCCGCGGCGACCGCTACTTCGGCTCGCCGGAGCCCGACCGTATCGCCGAGTACCACGCCGCGGAGGTCCTGGCCAAGGGCGGGTTCAGCCTGCCGGCCCTGCTGTCGAGCGCCACCCCGGAGCAGCAGACGCAAACCCTGGTCGTCCTGCTCCGGGCCGTCCTCGGGCACTACAACAGCGATCGCGTGCGGGAGAGCCGGGACCTGCTCGCCCTGCTGACCGCCGAGGTCGCGCCGGACACGCTCGACCGCCGGGCACTGCGTTCTGTGATGGTCGCGCTGCCCGCCACAGCCCACATCACGGCTCCGCTGTCCGCCAGGCTCGGCACCGCGCTGGTGCGGGCCGAGCAGGGTCGCGGCGCGCGCGGAGCGGCTGCCGCCCGGGATCTGGCCTCCGCCCGGATGCTCGCAAGCGCGCATCTGGCCACAGCGGGTCAGGACGACGAGGCGCTGGCCGACGCGCGCGCGGGAGTGCGCGTCCTGCGCCGGCTGGCGCTCCGTTCGCCCGCGCACCGGGTCGACCTCGCGGTGGCGATGATCGGCCTGTCCGACCGGCTGTGGAAGTCAGGACGCGAGCGAAAGGCACTGAAGGTCCTGGAACGTGCGGTGATGGACCTGGGGCGGCACATGGAGGAGGAGCCCGACGTCCATCAGATCGCCACCTTCGCACACGCGGTCGGCCGTCTCGCGACCCGGCTGTGGGACATGGGAGCGAGGACCCGGGGGCTGGAGTTCTCCCGCTGGGCGGTGTCGACGCACCGCCGGCTGTTCAAAGCGGACCCGGTGGCCTACGGCCCACCCCTGGGGCAGGCGCTCCACGATCTCGCCGCACTGCTCGGGGAAGGTCACGTCGAGGAAGCGCTCGCGGTCGCGGAGGAAGCAGTGGCGGTGCGCCGCGGACTGGCAAACGACGACCCCTCGCTCCACCGGCCGGGCCTCGCCTTGTCCCTGCACATGTACGGCCACCTTCTGGTGATCACCGACGAGTGGTCCCGGGGCATCGAGGCGGTCCGCGAGGCGGCCGAACTGTACCGCCGGCTGTACGACGAGGCGCCGGGCCGGTTCGGTGAATGGCGGGCACGCGTCCAGAGCGACCTCGGCCAGTGGCTGGGGGACAACGGGCACTACCGGGAGGCCCTGAAGGCGTTCGAAGTGGTGGTGGAGATGTACCGGGAGCCAGCGTGGCAGTGGCTGAAGCGCCAGAAGGAGGGCCGCCCCCTGGTATTGGGGGAGGACGACTACTTCCTCGTGGACTACGCCGAAGCGCAGTTCAGGGTGGCCGTGGTCAGGGCGCAGACGAAGGATTTTCTCGGCGCGCAGACGGCCCTGGACCAGGCGGCACTGTTCGCCCGAGCCGGCGCCGACAGGTGGTCCGAGCTGTTGCAGCGGATCCCGGACCTGGATGCGCAACTCATGGTCGACCTCGGCTACTGGGAGGGCCACTAGCACGGGCGCGGGCGCCCCGCTCGGCCCCGTTCAGAGCGCGATCGCGCGCCGCACGCACTCACGCAGCTGAGCCCGCCGCCGGTCGTGCACCGCCTCGGGCTCGTCCGCGGTGGCCGCGTAGACGCCGCTCACCGGGGACCAGGCGCAGGACATGGCGATGACCAGGGCCATCAGGTCGAAGGGGTCGCCGGGGCAGACCCGCCCGGCGGCCTGGGCCTGGCGGATGGCCTCGGTCTTGGGGTCGTTGAGCCGGTCGGAGTCGTCCACCAGGAGCCCGGCGGGCCGCCGCTCCAGCCGGATCCAGGTGGCCAGGCGGACGATGTCCGGGTCGCTCAGATACGAGTCGTAGAGCCGGACCGCCCAGTCGGCCAGGTCGTCCGCGTCGATCGGGACGACGGTGGTGATGCGGTCCAGGGAGTCGGTCACGACGGCGTCGAACAGCCCGTCCTTGCTGCCGAAGTACCCGTAGAGCTGGGCCTTGTTGGTACGGGCCGTCTGGATGATCCGCTCCACCCGCGCGCCGGCGATGCCGTGCCGCGCGAACTCCTCCGTGGCCGCGTCGAGAATGCGGCGCCGGGTCGCGGCGCCCCGCTGGGTGGAGGGCGAGGTAGGTGGGCCAGCCATACCCCGACCGTAACAGACAGACCAGTCTGTTTGCCTCCCCGACCATCCTGTCCTACGTTGGAAGAAATAGACCGAACAGTCTGTCTGGGAGGCAGCCATGCGGATCACCACCGGCTGGCAGAGCACCGACGGCACCACCGCGCTGCGGCGCGTCCCGATCGAACGCCGGGAGCTGCGCGCGGACGACATCGCCGTACGCGTCGACTTCTGCGGCGTCTGCCACACCGATCTGCACAGCATCAACGGCATGGGCGGCCAGGGGACGCTGGTCCCCGGGCACGAGTTCACCGGCACGGTCACCGCCGCCGGCCCCGAGGCCCACCGCTTCTCCCCCGGCGACCGGGTGGCGGTCGGCACGATCGTGGACTCCTGCGGGGTCTGCCCGATGTGCCGGGCCGGGCAGGAGAACTACTGCGACGAGTTCCCGACCCTCACCTACGGCGGAACCGACCGCGTCGACGGCACCACCACCCAGGGCGGCTACACCCGCGAGTACGTGCTCCGCGAGGCCTTCGCCTATCCGCTGCCCGAGGGCCTGGACCCGGCCGCCGCCGCCCCGCTGATGTGCGCGGGCATCACCGTCTGGGACCCCCTGCGGACGGCGGGCGTCGGCCCGGGCAGCCGGGTCGCGGTCGCCGGCCTCGGCGGTCTCGGCCACCTCGCGGTGAAGTTCGCCGCCGCCTTCGGCGCCGAGGTGACCGTGCTCAGCCGCACCCCCGGCAAGGCAGCCGACGCCCGCGCCCTGGGCGCCGCCGACCTGCTCCCCACCACCGACGACAAGCGCATGCAGCAGGCACGCGGCAGCTTCGACCTGGTCCTCGACACCATCTCCGCCCCGCACGACCTCGCCCCGCTGCTGCACCTGGTCGCCCCGGACGGCACCCTCAACCTCGTCGGCCACCTCGGCGAGGTCTCGGTCGACGTCATGGACCTGCTCATCGGCCGCAAGAAGCTCACCTCCTCCGGCATCGGCGGCCGCCCCGCCACCGCCGAGATGCTGGCCTTCGCCGCCGAGCACTCCCTCACCGCCGATATCGAGCTCCTCCCCTCCGCCCGGGTCGCCGAGGCCCTCACCCGCCTCGACCGGGGCGACGTCCGCTACCGCTTCGTCCTTGACCTCTCCGACTTGGACGCATCCGACCCCGACTGACGCCCCACGCCATACCGCCCAGCCGGGCCCCGTGCCACCATCACGACCATGACGACGGAATCCACCGACCTCCTCCTCCGCCGGTTCGTCTCCGAATTACGGGGGTCGGTGCCGTTGGTGGCGGTCTGGGCCCATGGCTCCCTGGCGCTCGGCGACTTCCAGCCGGGGCGCAGCGACCTGGACCTGATCGCGGTGGTCGAGCGCCCGGTGGACGCCCAGGAGCGGGAGCGCTTGGCGACACTCCACCGGCTGCTCGCCGCCGAGGACCCGGACGCGACCCGTCTGCACTGCTCGTACCTACCGAAGACTGACCTCTCCGACGCCGCGACGGACCATCTGACCTGGGCACACGCCCGGATGCTCCGCCGCCCGGTCACCCCGGTATCCCGCCGCGAACTCCTCGACGGCGGCCTCACCCTGCACGGCCCGGCCCCCACCGCCCTCCTCCCACCGCTCACCCCCGGGGAGCTCGCGGCCCACATCCGCCGAGACCTGCGCCACTACTGGCTCCCGGCCACCGCCAAACCCCAGCTCTGGCTCCAGGACATCTGGGTGGACCTCGGCCTCCTGGTCCTGGCCCGCGCCACCGTCACCCTGCGGGACGGTCGGCTCATCACCAAGGCCGAGGCCCTGGACGAACTCCCGCGCCTGGGAGCCCCGCTAGACGTGGTGGACGACATCCGCGCCCGCCGCTACGGCACCCCCGACCCCCTCACCCCCCTGCCCCGCCTCCGCCGCGCGGCCCGGGCCCGCGCCTTCCTACGCCGAGGCATCCGCGCCACGCTGACCGGCACCGGACCCGGCACCGGGTAGGGCGTCAGCCCGCACAGTCCGGCAGCACCTTCACCGCGGCGCCCATCAGCGCCTCGTCCACCAGCGTGAACCGGCCGAGGCAGAGCCGGTCATGGCCGTACATGGTCTGCCCCAGCTCAATCGTCCGCTCCGTGTCCAGGGCCCAGGCGGCGGCGCGCAGGTCCAGGGACCGGGGCTGCGGGGTGCCGCGTCCGCTCCATCCCGTACAGATCAGCCAGCACGCCGCCGCGAACTCCGGGCGCCCGGCCGGAGACCCGTACAGCCGCTGCGGCTCGTGCCGGGCCGCCACGTCCAACAGCGACACCTCCGGAACCCCGGGGACGGGTGCGCAGCCGACGACGGCGGTGTCGCCGAAAGCGCCGGTCCCGGTGTAGGCGAGTACGCAGTAGCGGTCCGGCCACAGGTGCAGCAGCGGGAGCACGGTCACCCGGCCGGTGCCTGTCATGATCCTGCTCATCCGTTCCTCGGTCTCCCTTCGACGGGCGTCCCGCCCCGGGCAGACCGGAGCGGGACGCGGGCATGGCGGTGCGCTCAGCTGTCGCCGCAGCCGTGGGTGGGGTTGGAGCCGCCGCCGTCCTCGATGTCGGTGTTGTCGGGGTCGCCCTGGACAACGACCCGGCGGTGGGCGATGTTGTTCATGTGCCTGTCCCTTCTTCGGTGGGGTGGTGCACGAACCCGCCCGGGTCGCGGTCCTGCCAGGGAATTCGGCCTGGGCGGGGGCTCTTCGGCCCGACGTACGCCATGCGCGCCTGCTCCGGCGCGTAACGGAGGTACGCGGGTCAGCCCTCGGAGGGCAGCGGTGCGTTGTCGGAGGGCGGGGCGCTCTCGGCGTACGGCGTCAGATGCCGCTCGTCCCGGCACGGGGCGCAGGCGTACAGCGCGTTCCCCGGCCCGCTTCCGGCCTCCAGTACGGCGATGAGTACGGCGCTGTGGGAGGGGCCGCCGTGCCAGTGGCACCAGCCCGGGTCGTTCGGTTCCTCAGCCATGGCTGGACGGTAGAGGCGTGTCCGCCCTGCTCACCGCACCATTGCGCGGGATTGCGCACGGGGATGCGGTGAATGGGAGAGGTTGCTCAGGTCAGGCTGCCGCGTGCGCGGGTGATCAGCGCGTGAGCCTGGTGCCCGTGGACGGCTGCGCCGTGCAGCAGGGTCCACAGACGTCGGTAGAGGGCCAGGTCTTCGGCCGAGTCCAGGCTCAGTTCCGCGGACCAGGTGTCGGCGACCACCACACGGTCATCGATGATCCAGAAGCCGTGTTTGGGCGAGAAGGAGGTCCGGGCCCCGAGCGGGATGATGCCGATGGTCACGGCGCCGAGACCCACCAGGCCGCACAGCCGGTCTAGTTGTGCTGCCATGGCCGGTGGCTCGCAGCGCACCGCGTAGAGCGCCGCTTCCCACAGAACCATGTGGATGGAGTGACCGGGTCGATAGAGGATCTCCTGACGACGCATCCGGGCCGTGACGCCCTCTTCCACGTCGGCCGGACTGCCGTGCCGGGCGGATACATCCGTCAGCACGTCCCGCGCGTACTCGGGCGTCTGGACGAGCCCCGGGATGATGCCGGACTCGAAGACGAGTATCTCCCGCGCCTGCGACTCCTGGACACCGTGCCGCTCCTGCACGGCACGGTGCCCGGCGGAAAGCTGTCGGCGCCACGAGCGGTAGTGCGTCTCCAGCCGGTCCAGCCGTCTGATCAGCTCGTCTGCCGCCTCCGGGACACCGGCTGCCGTTGCCCACGCCGTGACGTCGTCCGCGGTCGCGGTCTGCTTGCCGGTCTCCAACCGCGAGACCTTGGAACGCTGCCATCCCAGCCGTCCCGCCCACTCCTTCCCGTTCAGACCGGTCGCGGTGCGCAGGCCGCGCAACCGCAGCCCGAGGGCTTCGCGCGCCTGCTGGAAATCCGTGCTCACTCGGCTTCGGTCACCAACGCTTCGCGCGGGTTCGCGAAATGCCAGGCCGCGTCCCGGAGCCGGCAGAACCGCACGACACGGGCGGGGTCGGTGACCAGCTCGGCACCGAGGTACTCGTCCGCCTTGTCGAAGTGCAGTACCAACGCTCGGCAAGCGTCGAAGAGCCAGAAGTCCTCGCTCCCAAGCCCCAGTCGATCGGCCTCGTCCCGCCGCAGCGTCCTGATGTCCTCGCCAGCGGCGTTGTTGGCCTTGGCACCGGCCAACAGGTACCGCTGCTCCGGAGTGAGCGGGGTGTCGACCAGCCGAACCCGCTCGATCCGCTTGCCCGCAGCCGTCTGCCGTCGCACGTTCCGGCACCAGGGGCGGTGCGAGTCGTCAGGCAGCACGCCGCTCTCCGACCAACGGTGGAACTTCTCGCTCGCCCGGTCCGAGGCGTAGCCCCGGCGAGTCTCCAAACGCCAGGCGGTGTGTTCGAAGGCCTCGAAGTAGCCGCCGAAATCGTTGTCGTCGATGAACTCCGGCACCTCACTACTCCCTGGGCCCGAAGCGGGTGAGCAGCTCACGCGGCACGACGACA
The DNA here is from genome assembly GCF_040644755.1 of Streptomyces sp. NPDC046887. NCBI lineage: Bacteria > Bacillati > Actinomycetota > Actinomycetes > Kitasatosporales > Streptomycetaceae > Streptomyces > Streptomyces sp. NPDC046887. Next base: position 68,998 of record NZ_JBEYXH010000021.1, on the reverse strand, counting down.
AAGGACTCACCGGGCAGCACGTGCTCCATCTGCCGGACATCGTCCGGGTCCGACAGTACGTATCCCTGGACGACGATGTCGCCGCTGTCGATGTCCTCGTAGAGGGTCGGGCACTTGCCGTCATCCGACGTAGTCCCGAGGGTGCGTAAGCGTCTGGCCATGTGTACCTCCTGCCGAGGGCTGTGGCGAGCACCGTAGCGCCGCCGGCCTGCCGCATCCAGAGGACCTACGGACGTCACCCGTCCGGGGCGCGAGCCGCTGTCTGCGTACCGGAGGCGGAAGAGAAGGCGGGTCGTCCTCACCCTTACGTGGGGCAATCGGGTCATCACCCGGTCGGGCCGTGCGCGAGGTCGTACAAAGCTGCTGTACGAGCGATTCACGCTTAACCGGGCCCGTGTGAGGGGGAGTTCGGACGCATGTCACGACAACCGCAGAACCGGCGACGCAACGCGTCGGCCATGCGGCTGGTGGGGGCCCTGGTGGGCACGTTCCGGCGGGCGGCGGGCTACACGCAGCGGGGGCTCAGCGAGGAGGTCGGCATGGAGCTGGACACCCTCGCCTCCATCGAGCAGGGCCGCCGGTCGCTCAAACCGGACTGGGCCCGGATCATCGATGACGTCCTGGAGACCAAGGGCGCACTGACGACGGCGGTGGCCCACATGCCGGAGGTGGACCTGATCCCGGCCTGGGCCGAGGAGTACATGGACCTGGAGGAGGTGGCCGTCGCGATCCAGTGGTACGAGAACCAGGCCATCCCCGGGCTGCTCCAGACCCGCGCCTATGCGCTGGAGACCTTCCGGAACAAGGTGCCCGCGATGAGTGAGGAGGAGATCGAGTCGATGACGGCGACTCGGCTGGCGCGGCAGGAGATCCTGCACCGGAAGCAGCCTCCGAACATCAGCTTCGTCATCGCGGAGTGGATCCTGCGGTGTGACTTCGGCGGGCAGGAGATCCGGCGTGAGGCCATTCGGCATCTGCGAGCCTGTGCCGAACTCCCGGGTGTCACCATCCAGATCCTGCCGCTGAGTCAGACCCGGCATGCCGCTCTCGACGGGCCGTTCACGGTGCTGGAGACTCCGGATCATCAGCTGGTGGGCTACACCGAGACGCAGCGTGGCAGCCATCTCGTCACTGATCCGACCGAGGTCAGCATCCTGTTGCAGAAGTATGCGATGCTGCGGACGCAGGCCCTGGACGTGGATGACACAAGGAGCCTGTTGGACCGGCTTCTGGGAGAGCGATGAGCACCGCACTGACGTGGTTCAAGTCCAGCTACAGCGGCGACGAGGGCGGTCAGTGCCTCGAAGTCGCCTACGAGTGGTTCAAGTCCAGCTACAGCGGCAGCGAAGGTGGCCAGTGCCTCGAAGTCGCTTATGAGTGGCAGAAGTCCAGCCACAGCGGCAGTGATGGCGGCCAGTGTGTCGAGGTGGCCGCGCATCCGGCCGCCGTGCATGTGCGGGACTCCAAGAACCCGTCCGGCCCGATGCTCACCGTCGAGCCGGGGGCCTGGGCCGCGTTCACGCGCTCGGTGAGCTGAAGCAACGCCCGGATGTCGTCATGGGTTACGCGCTGGTGGTGGAGCCCGGGCGGACGATCATCAGGATGGTGACGGCGACCCACAGCAGGTTGAACACGCCGGTCAGCATGGCGAGTCGACTGGGGCCGCCGGTGGGGCCGGTGCCCTCCAGGGCGGCTTCCTGGGCCGGGAGGATCAGCACCCAGAGGATCGCCGCCGCGATGAAGGTGAGCGCGATCGAGGCGATCAGCCAGGGGCTGCCCAGGACTCCGAGGGCGCTCGCGGTGGCGAAACCGAAGACGGGGACGGCCACGCCGACGCCGGTGTAGACGCGGCAGATGCGGTGGAGGAGGCGGAGGGTGGCGGTGCGGTCGTCACCCTCTCCTACGGGAGGCTCGCCAGCCGCCGTCACGGGAGACTCGGCACCCGCTGCCCCGGAAGCCGTCACGGGAGTTTCGGCCGCGTATGCGGGGGCCGTGCGGCGCAGGACTGCCGGGAACATGCTGGCGGCGACGGCGACCGGGCCGATGGCCAGGATGGCGGCCACCACGTGCAGGGAGAGCAGCAGCTTGGTCATGCGGTGACTCCGGTGCGGCGGGCGCCGGTCACTCGGGAGGCGGGCAGTCGGCCGGCCTTGGAGGTGCCGGTCAGGGTGTCGCCGTCGGCGGTGAGGTCGAAGGCCAGGTTGAGGCGCAGGGGGCGGGTGATGGCCTGGTGCCAGGTGAGTCGGTCGCCGGTGCGGACGATGTCCCGCAGCGGGACGTCCTCGCCCGCGCCGGAGGCGGTGCCGGTGAGGACGCCGTCCGCCTCCTGGAGGTGGACGGCGGCGTGGATGGTGCCGAGGGGTGTGGCGATGGCCAGGTCCCACGTGCCGGTGACGGCGACGGTCATGGGCAGGGTCCTTTGCTCGGAGGGCGGACGTCAGAAGGGGAGAGGGGCGGGGCCGGTGGGGCGCCAGACGGTGCCCCGTCGCTCGTAGGCGAACAGCTCCTCCACCGCGTGGGCGATACGCGGCCCCAGCCGCCGTTCCAGCAGGTGCAGGGCCAGGTCGAGGCCGGAGGTCACCCCGGCGCCGGTGACCAGGTCGCCGTCGTCCACCACCCTGGCCGTCACGGCGTGGGTGCCGGTGGCGTCCAGCAGGTCCAGGCCCTGGTGGTGGGTGGTGGCGTACCGCCCCTCGGTGAGACCGGCCAGAGCCAGGATGGCCGAGCCGCCGCAGACGGTGGCCACCAGCACCTCCGGGTTGGCCATCGCCGCCTTGAGCAGCTCCGGCAGCGGGGTGGTGAGGGTGCGGCCGAGGAGTACGGGGATGGGTTCTCCGCCGGGTCGCGGGGCCGTCACGGCGTCCGGGGCCTCGTCCGGCTCGGCGATACGGCCCGAGGCACCGGGGACCAGGACGAGCCCGGGGCGGTCGGGGTCGAGCGTGGCCGTGGCGCGCAGGCTCAGTCCACCCGAACCGCTGACCACCTCGCGCGGGCCCTCGGCGGAGACGAGTTCCACGGTCAGCGCCCCGCCGGAGGCGATACCGCCCGCGTGCAGCACCTCGAAGGGGGCGACGGCGTCGAGTGGGTCGAAGCCGTCGAACAGCACGATCTGGGCGGTGTCGGGGTGGGGAGTGGGCGGCATGGGTCAGCTCCCGGTGGGGTTCGGTCGTGGGCGGGCCGACCTGTCCTCTCGGCCCACCGTGAACCCTAGGCAGGGCGGAGCCGTCGCCCCAGTGGCACTACCGACACCCTTCAACGGGATTTTGCCAAGGGGGGATGGGAGGGGACGGGAAGGGTGGGTACGAGGTGGGGAGGTGGTGGGGCGGTTGGCGGGGAACGGGTGGTGGGGTACGTTCCCGCCATGCACACCGTCGCCGTACTCGCCCTCGACCAGGTGCTCCCGTTCGACCTCGCGACCCCCATCGACACCTTCTCGCGGACCCGGTTGCCGGACGGGCGGCCCGGCTACCGCATCCGGGTGTGCGCGGAGCGGCCGGAGGTGGACGCGGGGACCTTCGCGCTGCGGGCGCCGTACGGGCTGGAGGGGCTACGGGGTGCGGACACCGTGATCGTGCCGGGGACGGCCGTCGCGGACCAGCCGCCCTCGGCCGCCGTGCTGGAGGCGCTGCGGGCGGCGGCGGCCGAGGGGACGCGGATCGCGTCGATCTGCGTGGGCACCTTCGTACTGGCCCAGGCCGGGCTGCTGGACGGGCTGCGGGCGACCACGCACTGGATCGCGGCCCCGCACCTGGCCGCCGCCCATCCGGAGATCGAGGTCGACGCGAATGTGCTGTACGTCGACAACGGGCTGGTGCTGACCTCGGCGGGGGCGGCGGCCGGGCTGGATCTGTGCCTGCACATGATCCGGCGGGACTACGGCTCGGCGGTGGCCGCCGACGCGGCCCGGCTCGCCGTGATGCCGCTGGAACGGGAGGGCGGGCAGGCCCAGTTCATCGTGCACGACCACACCCCGGCCGCCCCGCGCGGCTCGGCGCTGGAGCCGGTGCTGGACTGGCTGCGCGCCAACCTGGCCCGCGAGCTGACGCTGGCGGAGATCGCCGCGTACGCCGGGATGAGCACCCGTACGCTGATGCGCCGCTTCCGGGAGCAGACCGGAACCACCCCGCTCCAGTGGCTGCACCGGGCCCGGGTGCGGCAGGCGCAGCACCTGCTGGAGACCACCGACCACTCGGTGGAGCGGATCGGCGGTCAGGTCGGCTTCGGCTCGGCGACGGCTTTCCGGGACCGGTTCAAGCGGACCACAGGGGTGAGCCCGCAGGCGTACCGCCGCACCTTCGGCTGAGGGGAGGGGGATGGGGCCTCAGGGGGTGGGGGGCGGCACCAGGCCGTCGGCCACCAGGCCCGCCAGGACCGCCTCGCCGAGGGCGTGCACGGCGGACTGCGGCCGGACCATGACCGTGAACTCCTTGATCCGGGCGTCTCCCTCCTCCTCGTCGAAGTGCAGCAGGTCGATGCCGTGGATCTGCTTGCCTGCGACGGTGGTGCGGAAGAGCAGTACGGCCGACGGGGCCTCGGTGCCGTCGATGCTGGTCTGGGCGGTGCCGGTGTGGTCGCCGACGTAGCGGAAGTCCTCGAAGATCCGCAGCAGGACGCCGAAGAGGCCCAGCACCATCGGCTTGCCCTCGAAGGGGCGGAACTTCACCGGGCTGTAGAGGCGGATGTCGTCGGTGAACAATTCGTCCAGCGCGGACAGATCGCGGGTCTCGACTGCGTGGCGAAAGCGGTCCGCGGTGCTGGGGACGGTCATGAAGGCTCTCCTGTCTCTTACTCATGAAAGTGACTAGTCAATTTCATGAGTACTATCCTGGCGGGGTGGGCCGGGGCAAGACCCATGGCGGGAAACGGTGCGGGAGGGGAGGAGGGGTCTGATGGCGTTGCGGCACGCGGTGCTGGCCGCGCTGCTCGGTGGCGAGCTCAGCGGCTACCAGCTGGCCAAGTCCTTCGACCTGGGCGTGGCCAACTTCTGGCACGCCCAGCCGCAGCAGCTCTACGCGGAGCTCACCCGGCTGGAGGGGGACGGGCTGATCAGCGGGCGGGAGGTCGTCCAGGAAGGCCGGCCCAACAAGCGGGTTTTCCTCGTCACCGCCGAGGGGCTGGCGGAAGTGGAGCGGTTCACCGCCGCGTCCGCCAAGCCCTCCTTCGTACGGGACGATCTGCTGGTGAAGGTGCAGGGCGCCGACCATGTGGACACCGGCGCCCTGATCGCCCAGCTCGCCGAGCGCGCCGACTTCGCCCAGGGCAAGGTCGAGCTGTTCGAGGAGTTGCTGGAGCGTATGCGCGGCTCGCGCACGGAGGAGGAGTTCCTGCGGGATGGTGAGCCCCTCGGCCCGTATCTGACCTGTCTGCGCGGTCTGGCCTTCGAGCGGGGCAACCGCGACTGGTGCCGGACGACCATCGCGGTGCTGAGGGAGAGGGCGGGCGCTCGCGCGGACAGTTGATTGCGCGGGGCCCTTGATCGGCGACCTGGTCGCAGCGGGGTGCCGGTCCCGAGTTGGGGCCGGGGTACACCTGTCCAGGGAGGTCCGATCATGACACCGTGGTCCCCACTGCCATTGCTGCGGGAGGGGATCGATGGCGTTGGGGGAGCAGTTGCCGGCTCTCATCGGTGTGGTGGTCGGAGCTCTCGGCTCCTATGTCGCGGCCAGCCTCACCGAGCGGAGCCGATGGCAACGGGCGAGAGCGGAACGGTGGGACGAGCAGCGGTTCCACACCTATATGACCTACGCGAACACCCTGAAGGCCCAGATACGGATCGCTCAACGTATCGGGGCGGCCCGCGGCTTTGAGAACGTCGTGGACCCGCTGGAACCGGACGACGGGCTGATCCTGCTCGCCGAGGCCGAGTCGAAGCGAGCGTCCGAGTGGGAAGCGGTACTTCTGGTGGGAGACGCCAAGACCATCGCGGCGGCGCGCGCGTGGCACGAAGCCGTCTGGAACCTTGAACTGTACGCGCGCGGGGTGCGGGAAGACGTCGCCGGATGGGCCCGGGCGGAAGGCCGGATCAGCCAGGCGCGAGACGAGTTCTACGCCTGTGCCCGACGCGATCTCGGGATCACGGGGCCACCTCCGCCGTCCGGCGGTTGGCCCCGGGTATGGCAGCAGCCGGATCCTGGCTGATTCGCTGGGCGTGAGCCGCCCGGCGGCCCCTCCCCCGTGCGGGTGAACCTGGTACGGCATGGGGCGCAGGGCGCCGGGTGGGGGCGGGGCCCGTGCGCAGGGTGAGCCGGTGACCCGGCCGAGCCCGAGCCGGGCACCGAGTGCCGGGCGGCTCCAGGCAGGGTCCCCGGTCTCGGGCCGAGTCAACAGCCCCTGGAGCGCCGCCGTGCCGCCGGTGATCACCGCCCGACCGCCTACCGTGCCCGCGTCCCGCCGCTCCCCGCCCGGGTCCGGCGGAATGCGGCGGCGGGGGCGGGCCGTGGGGGCGGCGCTCGGGTATGCCGCCCCGGCGCTCCTCGGCTATCTGGCGGTCCGGCTGTTCGCGCTGCTGGTGCTGGCCCGGTGGGCGCGGCTGAAGGGGCACGGGGTGTGGCCCGCGCTCGCCACCTCCTGGGACTCCCGCTGGTATCTGGACATCGCCGCCCATGGGTACACGGACCGGCTGGGGACGGCGATGGACGCCAACAACCTGGCGTTCTTTCCGCTGTATCCGGCGCTGATCAGGGGATTGAGCACCGTTGCGCCGGGGTCGGCGGCTTCGGTGGGGCTGGTGCTGGCGGGGTGCTGCTCGCTGGTCGCGGCCTGGGGGGTGTTCGCGGTCGGCGACCGGCTGCACGGGCGGCGCACGGGCACGGTGCTGGCGGTGCTGTGGGGCGCCCTGCCGGTGGGGGCCGTGCAGTGGATGGGGTACACGGAGTCGCTGTTCACGGCGCTGGCGGCCTGGTCGCTGTACGCGGTGCTGGGCGGGCGGTGGGGCTGGGCGGCGGGCCTCGCGGTGGCCGCCGGGCTGACCCGGCCCACCGGGATCGCGCTGGCGGTGGCGGTCACGGCGGCCGGGATCGCGGCGGCGGTACGGGACGGGGGCCGGGGATGGAGAGGGGCGCTGGTGGCGCCGCTGGGGTGGCTCGGGTACGTGGGGTGGGTGGGGGCGCGGCTGGGCCGCTGGGACGGCTACTTCGCGGTGCAGTGGCTCTGGCGCAACGAGTGGGACGGCGGGGCGCACACCCTGCGGGAGCTACGGGAGCTGCTGGCGTACGACCGGACCCCGCAGCTGTTCCTGGTGGCGGTGTCGGCGGTGCTGGTGCTGTCCACGGGGCTGTACGCGCTCTGTGTGGCCGACCGGCAGCCGCCCGTCCTGCTGGTGTTCTGCGGGGTGCTGCTGCTGGTGGTGTTGGGCAGCGGCGGGGTGTACTTCCCCCGCGCCCGCTTCCTGCTGCCGGGCTTTCCGCTGCTGCTGCCAGTGGCCACGGCGCTGGCCCGGGCCCGGCCGGCGGTCACCGTGCTGGTGCTGACCGGTGCCGGTGCCTGCTCGGCCTGGCTGGGCGGCTACATGCTGCTGGTGTGGGCGGGGCCGCCGTAACCGGCTGGTGTACGGACCGGTCAGCCGGTGGCGAGCAGGACCGCGAGGGCGATCGCGCCGACGACGGCCGGGGCGATCACCTCGTACGCCCAGCGGACCACCGGCTCGCCCTTGGCGGTGGGGCGGATGGCGCCCTCCTCGGCCAGCCGGTTCAGGTCCTTCACGACCTGGTCGCCGGGGGCGTGGTGGGAGTCGGGGCCGGCGGAGGTGGGGTGGGCGGGGGTGGGGCGGGCGGAGCGGCGCAGGTCGGGGTCGGTGTCGGCCCCGGACTGGCGGCGCTCGGCGGCCTCGGCCCGGATCCGGCGGCGGTTGGCCTGCTTGCGCTTGCGCAGCGACACCGGGACGGCCCACAGCTGGTACACCGTGCCGGCGGTGCTCACCGCCTCGGTGGAGTACCCGGCGCGGATCTCGGCCACCGAGGTCCAGGGCAGCACGATGGTGCGGAACGGGTTGCGTACGCGGAGCCGGTCGGCGCCCGCGAAGACGGCGGGCCGCAGGGTGAAGGCGATGATCAGCGGCACCACCAGCAGCAGCCCGGCCACCGCCACCCAGCGCACCCGCGCGCCGTCGCCGCGCAGCAGGGCGTCCCCGCCCAGCCAGAGCGCCAGCACCAGCAGCAGCACTCCGCCCGCGATGCCCATCGGCGAACGGTAGGCCCGGTCGGCGTACTTCGGCTCGCTGGGCTGCTCGGGGCTCGGGGTGGGGCTCGTCATGGGCCCGATTGTGCCTCACGCTCCCCGTGCGCCCCCGGCGACCCGGGCCCGGACCGGCGCGAGCCGAGAGCGGGGCGCGGGGAAACGGGGCGCGGGGAATCGCCGGTCCCCGCCCGGACCGTCGGGCCGCCGGGCACGCACCCGGGGCTGTACAGGCTGCTACGCGCGTAGATATGCTGGTCTGGTGACCATGCCCTCCCCTCAGCTCTCGCCCCCGCCCGGGCAGGGTGGTGCCGCCACCCTCGCCGCGTTCGCCGACGTGACCGCGTCCGACAGCACCCTGCGCCGCTTCCTGCACGGGCTGCCGGGTGTGGACGCCGTCGGCCTGGAGGCGCGCGCCGCCTCGCTCGGAACCCGTTCGATCAAGACCACCGCCAAGGCGTACGCCATCGACCTGGCGATCTCGATGATCGACCTGACCACGCTGGAAGGAGCGGACACCCCCGGCAAGGTCCGGGCGCTCGCCGGCAAGGCGGTCAACCCCGACCCGACCGACCGCACCACCCCGCGTACCGCCGCGGTCTGCGTCTACCCGGACATGGTCGCCACCGCCAAGACCGTGCTCGCCGGGTCCGATGTGAAGGTGGCCTCGGTGGCCACCGCCTTCCCGGCCGGGCGCGCCGCGCTCGATGTGAAGCTGGCCGACACCCGGGACGCGGTGGCCGCCGGGGCGGACGAGATCGACATGGTGATCGACCGCGGGGCGTTCCTCGCGGGGCACTATCTGAAGGTCTACGAGGAGATCCGCGCCGTGAAGGAGGCGTCCGGCGCCGCCCGGCTGAAGGTGATCTTCGAGACCGGCGAGCTCTCCACGTACGACAACATCCGCCGCGCCTCCTGGCTCGGCATGATCGCCGGAGCGGACTTCATCAAGACCTCGACCGGCAAGGTCGCGGTCAACGCCACCCCCTCCAACACCCTGCTCATGCTGGAGGCGGTGCGCGACTTCCGCGCCCAGACCGGGGTACAGGTGGGGGTGAAGCCGGCCGGCGGCATCCGCTCCACCAAGGACGCGGTGAAGTTCCTCGTCCTGGTCAACGAGACGGCCGGGCAGGACTGGCTGGATAACCACTGGTTCCGCTTCGGCGCCTCCAGCCTCCTCAACGATCTGCTGATGCAGCGGCAGAAGCTGGCCACCGGACGTTACTCCGGTCCCGACTATGTGACGGTGGACTGATCACCATGGCATCCGCATTCGACACCGCGTCCGCGTCCGCGCCCGGGAAGGCGCCCGCGTTCGAGTACGCGCCCGCGCCCGAGTCCCGCTCGGTCGTCGACATCGCGCCGTCCTACGGCCTGTTCATCGACGGCGAGTTCACCGAGGCGGCCGGCGGCAAGGTCTTCAAGACCGTCTCCCCGTCGACGGAGGAGGTGCTGTCCGAGGTCGCCCAGGCGGGCGAGGAGGACGTGGACCGCGCGGTGGCCGCCGCCCGCCGGGCGTTCGGGAAGTGGTCCGCGCTGCCGGGCGCCGAGCGCGCCAAGTACCTGTTCCGGATCGCCCGGATCATCCAGGAGCGCTCCCGTGAGCTGGCCGTCCTGGAGACCCTGGACAACGGCAAGCCGATCAAGGAGACCCGCGACGCGGACCTCCCGCTGGTCGCCGCGCACTTCTTCTACTACGCGGGCTGGGCCGACAAGCTGGACCACGCCGGCTACGGCCGCGACCCGCGCCCGCTGGGTGTGGCCGGCCAGGTCATCCCGTGGAACTTCCCGCTGCTGATGCTGGCCTGGAAGATCGCCCCGGCGCTCGCGGCCGGCAACACGGTGGTGCTCAAGCCCGCCGAGACCACCCCGCTCTCCGCGCTGTTCTTCGCCGACATCTGCCGCCAGGCCGGGCTGCCCAAGGGTGTCGTCAACATCCTGCCGGGCTACGGGGACGCCGGCGCCGCGCTGGTCGCGCACGAGGGCGTGGACAAGGTCGCCTTCACCGGCTCGACCGCCGTCGGCAAGGCGATCGCCCGCCAGGTGGCCGGCACCCGCAAGAAGGTCACCCTGGAGCTGGGCGGCAAGGGCGCCAACATCGTCTTCGACGACGCCCCCATCGACCAGGCCGTCGAGGGCATCGTCACCGGCATCTTCTTCAACCAGGGCCAGGTCTGCTGCGCCGGCTCCCGGCTGCTCGTCCAGGAGTCCATCCAGGACGAGCTGCTGGACGCGCTCAAGCGCCGGCTGACCACGATGCGGCTCGGCGACCCGCTGGACAAGAACACCGACATCGGCGCGATCAACTCCGCCGAGCAGCTGGCCCGGATCACCGCGTTGGCCGACACCGGTGAGGCGGAGGGCGCCGAGCGCTGGTCGCCGGAGTGCGAACTGCCCAGCGCCGGCTACTGGTTCGCGCCGACGCTGTTCACCGGGGTCACCCAGGCGCACACCATCGCCCGGGACGAGATCTTCGGCCCGGTGCTGTCGGTGCTGAGCTTCCGTACGCCGGACGAGGCCGTCGCCAAGGCCAACAACAGCCAGTACGGCCTGTCGGCCGGCATCTGGACCGAGAAGGGCTCCCGCATCCTCGCCGTGGCGAACAAGCTGCGCGCGGGCGTCGTCTGGGCCAACACGTTCAACAAGTTCGACCCGACCTCGCCGTTCGGCGGTTACAAGGAGTCGGGCTTCGGCCGCGAGGGCGGCCGCCACGGCCTGGAGGCGTACCTCGATGTCTGAGTCTTCCCGTCTGAGCGTCCTGAAGACCTACAAGCTGTACGTCGGGGGCAAGTTCCCGCGGAGCGAGAGCGGCCGGGTGTACGAGGTGGCAGACGCAAAGGACCAGTGGCTGGCGAACGTCCCGCTGTCGTCCCGCAAGGACGCGCGTGACGCGGTCGTGGCGGCCCGCAAGGCGTTCGGCGGCTGGTCGGGCGCGACCGCGTACAACCGCGGCCAGGTGCTCTACCGCGTGGCCGAGATGCTGGAGGGCCGCAAGGACCAGTTCGCCCGCGAGGTGGCGCAGGCCGAGGGGCTGTCCACGTCCGAGGCCGCGCTGGTGGTCGAGGCCGCCGTGGACCGCTGGGTCTGGTACGCCGGGTGGACCGACAAGATCGCCCAGCTGGTGGGCGGGGCCAACCCGGTCGCCGGGCCGTACTTCAACCTCTCCACCCCCGAGCCGACCGGCGTGGTCGCGGTGCTCGCCCCCCAGGAGTCGTCCTTCCTGGGCCTGGTGTCGGTGATCGCCCCGGTCATCGCCACCGGCAACACCGCGGTGGTCGTGGCCTCCGAGCGGGCCCCGCTGCCGGCGCTCTCGCTCGGCGAGGTGCTGGCCACCTCCGACCTGCCGGGCGGGGTCGTCAACGTGCTGTCGGGGCTGACGGCGGAGCTCGGCGCCCCGCTCGCCGCGCACCAGGACGTCAACGCCATCGACCTGACCGGCGCGGACCCGGAGCTGGCCTACGAGCTGGAAGTCGCCGCGGCGGACAACCTCAAGCGGGTGCTGCGCCCCGAGGAGACGGCTTCGGACTTTGCGGCCGACCCGGGGCTGACCCGGCTGACCGCCTTCCTGGAGACCAAGACGGTCTGGCACCCGACCGGCTCCCTGGGCGCGTCCGGCTCCGCGTACTGACCCTGGTCCGCCAGGGACGCGGCTGGACGCCGACGGCCCCGTGCTCCCCTCCGTCCGGGGGAGCCGGGGCCGTCCGCCGTGACAGGTGCTCAGCCGGGGATCAGGCCGCCCAGCAGCGGGCCGGCCACCGGGAGGTTCGGCGCGCTGGTGAGCGAACCGGTCACCGCAGTGGTGTCCAGCGGCTGGAAGTCGCTGACCTGGGTGCCGACCCCGTTGTCCAGCGGGTCCACCCCGGTCTGCGCCAGCGGGTTCAGCTTGAGGTTCTTGGGCACCGCCGTGACATACGGCACCGCCCCACTGACGGCCGCCAGCGCGGCGGCTGGGTCGGTCACCGGGGCGGCCGACGCCTCGGCGGCCTGCGCGGCGCCGCCGCCCGCGCCGACGACGGCGCCGATCGCCGTGACGGCCAGTGAGGCCTTCAGCAGCAGCTTGTGACGTGCCATGAGGAACTCCCGCACTCGGGGGTGGTCGGTCGGGCACGCAGCGTAGGCGAGATGTGATGCTCGATACCAACGAGGTGGGGGCGGGGTCCCCCGACCGGGGGAATGCCTCAGACTGGTGTCCCGTGAGCTCGCTACCGATCCCGACCCGTGTCGTGCTGCTGACCGGTCCCTCCGGCTCCGGCAAGTCCTCGCTCGCGGCCCGCACCGGTCTGCCCGTGCTGCGCCTCGACGACTTCTACAAGGAGGCCGGCGACCCGACGCTGCCGCTCGTGCCCGGCACCACCGACACCGACTGGGACTCGCCGCTGTCCTGGGACGCGGACGCGGCGGTGGCCGCCATCGCCGAGCTGTGCGCCACCGGCCGGACGGCCGTACCGGTGTACGACATCGCCACCAGCTCCCTGGTAGGCCGCGAGTCGCTGGACATCGCGCGCACCCCGCTCTTCGTCGCCGAGGGGATCTTCGCGGCCGACATCGTCAGCCGCTGCCAGGAGCTGGGGCTGCTCGCCGACGCGCTCTGCCTGCGCGGCCGCCCCTCCACCACCTTCCGCCGCCGGCTGCTGCGCGATCTACGCGAGGGCCGCAAGTCGGTGCCGGTGCTGCTGCGCCGGGGCTGGCGGCTGATGCGCACCGAGCGGGCCATCGTGGCCCGGCAGACGGCACTGGGCGCCCACCCCTGCGCCAAGGGTGAGGCGCTGGGCCGGCTCGCCGCCGCCGCGGCCGGCCGCCACCGCGCCCCCACGGCTCTCGCGACGAAGGCCGCTGTCTCCGTACCGGCGCCCCGGGCCGCCGAGCAGACGCACGAACCGGCCTGATTCCTCAAGGACACGAGGGCATGCGTACGGGGCGGAACCCGGGCCCCCCGGCCCTTCGGTCCCGCCCCGCAGCGTTTTCCCTTGCCCCCGTCGTCCCCCATGGGTACCCCCACGGTCCCCATGGGATCTTCCGGAGGGTGGCGGAGCCCCGTGTCCCCCGTGGCCCCGCTCCCCGATCCCCCGCTCCGTGCCGTACGGGTCCCCCCGGACCCCGGCACCGGCCGCCGCTCCCCCCGGATCGGCGACCGCCCCCGTCCCTTCAGGCCACCAGCTCGCCGAAGGACTCCTGTTCGCTCCGGCCGAAGCTCAGCGCCTCGTCCTCGCGCAGCCGCCGCAGCGACCGCCAGATGCTGGACTTCACGGTGCCGACGCTGATGTTCAGGATGTCGGCGATCTCCGGGTCCGTGCGGCCCTCGTAGTAGCGCAGCACCAGCATGGTGCGCTGGGGCTCGGGCAGCCGGGCGAGCGCCTGCCAGAGCACCGCGCGCAGTTCGGTGCCGCGCATCGCGTCGGTGTCGCCGGCCGTCTCCGGCAGCTCCTCCGTCGGGTACTCGTTGAGCTTGCGGCGGCGCCAGGCGCTGATGTGCAGATTGGTCATGGTGCGGCGCAGATAGCCGCCGACCGCCGCCTTGTCGCTGATCCGCTCCCAGGCGCGGTACGTGGAGAACAGCGCGCTCTGCAGCAGGTCCTCGGCCTCGAAGCGGTCACCGGTGAGGTGGTAGGCGGTGGCGTACAGGGAGGCGCGGCGTTCCTGGACGTAGGCGGTGAACTCCGCCTCGCTCAGGCTCGTCCGCTCCCCCGCGGCCTCCCCGTACACCGCTCCCCCGTCAGCGACGGCGACCATGTAGGGCGCCTTGTGCTGACGTCCGGCGCCTCGAACGCACCCCCGTCCGTTCGTTGCGGCGCCGGACTTCTCGGTGCTCCTGGTGACGTCGTGGAGACGCGTGACCACTGCGCTGGAGTTGGTGCCGTGCAGTGTGTTCATCGTGCGCCCCCCGTCGGTCTGGAGTGTGTCGGTCCGTGTGCCAATGAGCTTGCCGGGGCGACTTCTCAGCGGTGTCCCCCGACTGTCACAGGCCTGTCACAGCGGCCGGTGGTACCGGTGTGGTGCACGGGATCGGGGGCGCGGGGCGGTCCGCGGTTCCCGGTGCGGTGCACACGATCACGGCCGGCGGGCGGTGCGCGGTTCCCGGCCGGTACGGGGGTCCGGCGGTGCGCGCGGGTTCTTGCGGCCCGCGGCCATGGGACAGAATGGCCCGGTGCCTTTCCTGTTGCTGATCGAGGACGACGATTCCATCCGCACGGCCCTCGAACTCTCGCTCTCCCGCCAGGGCCACAAGGTGGCCACCGCGGCGACGGGCGAGGACGGCCTGCAACTGCTGCGTGAGCAGCGCCCTGACCTGGTCGTGCTGGATGTGATGCTGCCCGGCATCGACGGCTTCGAGGTGTGCCGCCGTATCCGGCGCACCGACCAGTTGCCGATCATCCTGCTGACCGCCCGCAGCGACGACATCGACGTGGTCGTGGGGCTGGAGTCCGGCGCGGACGACTATGTGGTCAAGCCGGTGCAGGGCCGGGTGCTGGACGCGCGGATCCGGGCCGTGCTGCGGCGCGGGGAGCGGGAGTCCACCGATTCGGCGGTCTTCGGCTCGCTGGTGATCGACCGCTCGGCGATGACCGTGACCAAGAACGGCGAGGATCTCCAGCTGACCCCGACCGAGCTGCGGCTGCTGCTGGAGCTGAGCCGCCGACCGGGGCAGGCGCTGTCCCGGCAGCAGTTGCTGCGGCTGGTGTGGGAGCACGACTACCTGGGCGACTCCCGGCTGGTGGACGCCTGTGTGCAGCGGCTGCGGGCGAAGGTGGAGGACGTGCCGTCCTCGCCGACGCTGATCCGCACGGTCCGCGGGGTGGGCTACCGGCTGGACGTGCCCGCGTGACGGTTGGCGGGGCCTGCGGTACGAGGGCGGGGACGGCGGGGATGGCGGTATGAGGGCGGGGATGGCGGTATGAGGGCGGCGGGCGGGGGGCTGCGCTGGACCAGTCTGCGGATGCGGCTGGTGGTGGTGTTCGCGCTGGTCGCGCTGACCGCGGCGGTGTCGGCCTCCGGTATCGCGTACTGGCTGAACCGGGAGGCGGTGCTGACCCGCACCCAGGATTCGGCGCTCAACGACTTCCGGCAGGAGATGCAGGACCGGGCGGCGGCGCTGCCGCTGCGGCCCACCGAGGAGGAACTCCAGCGGGCCGCCGAGCAGATGGCGTCCAGCAGCGCGGTGGGCTACGGGGTGGTGCTGCTGGGCGAGCGGGACGGCGGCAAGCCGATCGTGGGTGCCTCCGACCCGGACCGCTTCACCATGGACGACGTCCCGGCGGAGCTGCGCCAGGCGGTGGAGCGGCGGCAGGGCACCGGGGACGGCAACCCCTACCCGTACCACCTGTTCTGGCAGCGCACCGAGCGCGGTGGGACGCCCTATCTGGTGGGCGGGGCGCGGGTGGACGGCGGTGGGCCGACCGGCTATATGTCGGCCTCGCTGGAGGCCGAGCGGCAGGACCTCAACTCGCTGGGCTGGTCGCTGGGGATCGCCACCCTGCTGGCGCTGATCGGTTCGGCGCTGCTGGCGCAGGCGGCGGCGACCACGGTGCTCAAGCCGGTGCACCGGCTGGGCGAGGCGGCGCGGCGGCTGGGCGAGGGCGAGCTGGACACCCGGTTGCGGGTGTCGGGCACCGACGAACTGGCCGAGCTGTCGCGGACGTTCAACGCGGCGGCGGAGAGCCTGCAGAAGAGGGTCGCCGACATGAGCTCCCGGGAGGAGTCCAGTCGGCGGTTCGTCGCCGATATGTCGCATGAGCTGCGCACCCCGATGACGGCGCTGACCGCGGTGACCGAGGTGCTGGAGGAGGAGCAGGACGGTCTCGATCCGATGATCGCCCCGGCGGTGGCGCTGGTGGTGAGCGAGACCCGGCGGCTGAACACGCTGGTGGAGAACCTGATGGAGGTCACCCGCTTCGACGCGGGCACGGCCCGGCTGGTGCTGGACGAGGTGGATGTCGCCGACCAGGTGACGGCCTGTATCGACGCCCGGGCCTGGCTGGACGCGGTGGAGCTGGACGCCGAGCGCGGGATCACCGCGCGGCTGGACCCGCGGCGGCTGGATGTGATCCTGGCCAATCTGATCGGCAACGCGCTGAAGCACGGCGGTTCACCGGTACGGGTGTCGGTGCGTACGGCCGGTGAGGCGCGGACGGCGGGCGAGGAGCTGCGGATCGAGGTGCGGGACCACGGTCCGGGCATCCCGGAGGAGGTACTGCCGCATGTCTTCGACCGGTTCTACAAGGCGAGCGCGTCCCGGCCGCGCAGCGAGGGCTCCGGCCTCGGGCTGTCGATCGCGAGGGAGAACGCGCTGATCCACGGCGGTTCCATCGCCGCCCGCAACTCCCCGGACGGCGACGGCGCCGTCTTCGAGCTGCGGCTGCCCGTGGACGCCTCCCGGGCCGGCGAGGACGGCGACGAGCGGGGAGTGGACGCCGGTGAGGACGGTGGCGGCCGTGGGTGAGCGGGCGGTACGAGGCGTGCGGCGGACGGTGGGACGCGTGCGGGAGCGGGCGGTACGGGGGCGGGTGCGGGGTGCGGTGGCACCGAAGCAGGCGGTACGGGGGCGGGGCGCGGTGGCGCGCGAGCGGGAGCAGGAGCAGGCGGTACGGGGAGTGGATCGGGCCGCCCGTGGTGCCGTGGCACGCGAGCGCGGGTGGCGCGGGGCGCGGGGGGTGTGGGCGCTGGCCAGTCTGCTGGTGCTCGGGGCGGTGACCGCGGGGTGCGGGATCCGGACCACCTCGGTGCCGGTGGACGCGGGCGCGGCGCCCTCCCGGCTGCCGTGCACCCTGTCCGGCCAGGACGCCTCGGAGGCGCCCGCGCCGACGACGAGCGCCGGGCCCGCGGTGCCGGTGCGGGTGTATCTGGTGTGCGCCTCGGCGCTGGAGGCGGTGGAGCGCGCGGTGCCCTCGCCGTCCGGCCGCCCGGCGGGCGAGGCGCGGTCGGCGACCGCCCGGGCACTGCTCAACCAGCTGCTGGCCCGCCCCTCGGAACAGGAGCGGGAGGCCGGCTTCGCCAGCCATGTCGAGCCGCCGCTCGCGGTGTCGGCGGGCCGGCCGGGCGACCCGGCGGAGGTGCTGCGGCTGAGCCGCCAGCCGGAGGACCTGCCGGCCACCGCGCTGTCCCAGCTGGTGTGCACCTACGCGGAGAACGGGGTGGAGGCCGGGGACGGCACGGTGGTGCTGGGCGGTCCCGGCGACTACCCGGTGCGGCGGTACGTCTGCCCGGCGGGCCAGAAGGAGCGCCCGGAGTCCCCGGTGCCGACCCGCTCCCCGGCACCCGGCAGCGGTACGGGCCCGGGCGCCCCGGGCTCGCCCCCGGGTCCGGCGGGTACGGGCTCCCCGGAGGCCGGCGGCAAGGAGCCGGACGCGACGGAGTCGCCCTGAGACCTGTGTCTCGTGGTCCCCGGGGAGCGATGCGGAACCGATCCTGCCGCCGGGCACGTCTTGGGGGGCGTGCAGCGTCATGGTTCGGGCGGCAGCGCCGTCATCCCCTTCCGTGCGGCGGGCTTCGCCCTCCTCCTCGCCCATCTCTCGCTCGTCGGCTGGCTGACGCTCCGCCCGCTGGACCTGCCCTGGGTGATGGCGCCGAACCTGGAGCCGCTGGCCGGGATCCGGGCCGCGCTGTCGGCGGGGCCGCTGGAGGCGGCGCGCCGGATCGGCGGCGGGCTGGCGCTGCTGGCCCCGCTGGGGGTGCTGCTCCCGCTGGCGAGCGGCCGGCTGGAGGCCGGCCCCTGGGCCTCGCTGGCCCGTACGGTGCTGGCCGGCGGCCTGGTCTCGATGGGGATCGAACTGCTCCAGACCGTGGTGCCGGGGCGGGTGGTGGACGTGGACGCCGTGCTGCTCGCCATGACCGGGGTGGCGCTGGCGCATCTGGCCGTGGTGCCCGTCTGGCGGGGGCGGCTGCGGCGCCGCCTGGAGCGGCCCTCGGGCGCGGTACGGGGTGGGTCCGGTCCCCGTCCGGGTGGCCGGGGTGGGGGCGGGGTGGCCCGGGAGGAGGTCTCTCAGGGTGCGACCCCGAGGATTCCCAGGGTCGGGGTCGCCCCGTAGTCCGACGTTTTGCCCCAGGTCGGGCGGTCACTATGGAGGTACGGAGAGCCGGTGGACGGCTCACCCCCTACTCGCGAAGGAGCCCACCATGGCCGCACTTGCCCGCCCTCGTGACGGACGCATGATCGGCGGAGTCTGCGCGGCGCTGGCACGGCGCTTCGGCACCTCCGCGAGCACGATGCGCGTGATCTTCGTGGTGTCCTGTCTGCTGCCGGGGCCGCAGTTCCTGCTCTACATAGCGCTCTGGCTGCTGCTGCCGGACGAGAAGAAGGCCGCCGGGGCCTGGTAGGCCGACGCCGGACGCATACGCCGGCAACGCCGCCCGGGCCCGATGGGCCGGGACCGGTCGCCTACGCCGACGGGGCGCCCACCAGCACACGGTGGGCGCCCCGTCGGCGTACGGGCGGACGGGCCGCCGCTCAGCCGCCGAGGGCGGGCAGGCTGCCGCCGACCGGCAGGCCGCCGAGCAGCCCGGTGGCGGTGGACGGGTCCAGCGGCAGGCCCTGGAGCGAGGCGTTCTCGGTCACGGCACCGAGCAGGCCCTGGGTGGTGCCCAGAGACTCGACGGCGCTGCCCGGGGCCTGCTGGACGGCGGCGGTGGCGACCGGGAGCGCGGTGGAGGTGGCGGCGCTCAGGGCGGTGCCGGCCGGCAGCGCGGCGGCCATCGGGTTCGCGGCGGCGGTGCCGGCGGCGGTGGCGGCGAAAGCGGCGCCGAGGGCGGCGACGCCGACGGTCTTCACAGCGGACTGCTTCATCGGGATTCGTCCTCAGGGTGTTTCGGGGAACTCAGGGAGGGATGAGCGGCCTGAAACGTAGTCAGCCCGCCCGGCTTCCCGCAAACACCGAAACGAACCGGTTCTCCCGGATCCCGGACGCCGCGCCCACCCGCCCCTCAGCCGCGATCCGGGGCGTTCTCGCTGGTCCCGGCGGTCTGCCGGAACAGCCATTCGGACTTCAGCTCCGCGTACCCGGGCTTGATCACGTCATTGATCATGGCCAAGCGTTCATCGAAAGGAATGAATGCTGATTTCATCGCATTGACCGTGAACCACTGCATGTCATCGAGCGTGTAGCCGAACGCCTCGGTCAGCAGCTCGAATTCACGGCTCATGCTGGTGCCCGACATCAGCCGGTTGTCGGTGTTGACGGTGGCCCGGAAGTGCAGGGTGCGCAGCAGCCCGATGGGGTGCTGGGCGTAGGAGGCGGCGGCCCCGGTCTGGAGGTTGGAGGTCGGGCACAGCTCCAGCGGGATGCGCTTGTCGCGTACGTAGGCGGCCAGCCGTCCCAGGGTGACGGTGCCGTCGTCGGCGACCTGGATGTCGTCGATGATGCGGACGCCGTGGCCGAGGCGGTCCGCGCCGCACCACTGGAGGGCCTGCCAGATCGACGGCAGCCCGAACGCCTCCCCGGCGTGGATGGTGAAGTGGTTGTTCTCCCGCTTCAGGTACTCGAAGGCGTCCAGGTGGCGGGTGGGCGGGAAGCCGGCCTCGGCGCCCGCGATGTCGAAGCCGACGACCCCCTCGTCCCGGTAGCGGTTGGCGAGTTCGGCGATCTCCAGGGCGCGGGCCGCGTGCCGCATGGCGGTGAGCAGCGCGCCCACCCGGATGCGGTGGCCGCCCTCGCGGGCCCGCCGCTCACCGAGCCGGAAGCCCTCGTTGACCGCCTCCACCACCTGCTCCAGGGTGAGCCCGGCCTCCAGGTGCTGCTCGGGGGCGTAGCGCACCTCCGCGTAGACCACCCCGTCCTCGGCCAGGTCCTCGGCGCACTCGGCGGCGACCCGGACCAGGGCCTCGCGGGTCTGCATCACGGCACAGGTGTGCGCGAAGGTCTCCAGATAGCGCTCCAGCGAGCCGGAGTCGGCCGCCTCCCGGAACCAGATGCCGAGCTTGTCGGCCTGCTGCTCGGGCAGCGCGGTGTAGCCGCGGTCGCGTGCGAGCTCCACCACGGTGCCGGGCCGCAGCCCGCCGTCGAGGTGGTCGTGGAGCAGCACCTTGGGCGCGCGGCGGATCTGGTCCGGGGCGGGGATGCGGAACGTCTGGCTCGTCATCTCGGCACCATAGACCCTACGCGCGTAGAACGGGAGGTGTCGGCACGGACGGGACAACGGGACCATCGTCCGTACCCGTACGGGGGGGATGGGCCGGGGGTCATACGTAACAGTCGGCGCGCGTCCGGGTGGCGTACCGGCCGGGTTCTGGGACCGTGCTGCCATGGCACACCACGCACTCGTAGGAACGGCGGGCCGGGCGGCCCGGCTCGGCAGGGCGGTGGGGGATCCGGCGGCGGTGGGCGGCGTGGTGCTGCTCCTGCCGGACGGCGAGCCGGAGTCGGGGCGCGGGCCCTCCCACCGGGCGTACACGGTGGCGCTGCCGCTGGCCCGCGCGCTGGCCCGGGCGGGCGGGGCGCACGGACTGGTGGCGCATGTGGTGCGCTACCGGGGGCGCGGCTGGAACGGGGCGGATGCCGCCCTGGCGGAGGACGCCCGCTGGGCCGCCTCGGAGGCGGTACGGCGGTACGGGGAGGGGGTGCCGCTGGCGCTGGCCGGGCACGGCATGGGAGGCCGGGCCGCGCTGCGGGCGGCGGGGCATCCGGCGGTGGTGTCGGTGGTGGCGCTGGCCCCCTGGCTGCCGCCGGACGAGCCGGCCGACCCGGTGGACGGGCAGGGCGGCGGGGAGCCGGAGCCGGTACGGCAGTTGATCGGGCGCCGGGTGCTGATCGCCCACGGCACCTATGACACCCGTAACGCCGCCGAGCGCTCGTACCGGCTGGGCGAGCGGATCAAGAAGGTCAACCGGGACACCTGCCGGTTCGAGGCGCACACCGACGGCCACCGGCTGCGCCGGCACCGGGACGAGGTGGCCGCGCTCACCGCCGACTTCGTCCTCGGCACGCTCTTCGCCCGGCCCTTCGCCCGGCCGATCGCCGACGCACTGGCCGCCCCGCCCCCGCTGGGTCTGCGGATGCCGCTGGCCGCAGGCTTCGGGGAGGGGGCGGGGCGAGGCCGTCAGTGAGGGGCTTGCGCCCCCTGGGGGTGAGCCTTCCGGGGGTGAGCCTTCCGGAGGTGAGCCTTCCGGGGACAGGTTCGCTGAGGACGCGTTACCAGCTGATGGCGTCCTCCATCGAGGACTGCCAGTAGGTGGTCTTCAGGGAGTTGTCGACGTAGACGCCCTTGGCGGGCAGCGCCGGCGTGGCGCCCGCGGTGGGGTTCTGGCCCGGGGTGCGGCCCATGAAGTAGACGGTGAGGGACTTCTCGGTGTGGCCCTTGCCGCCGCTGCCGTCCGCGGCCGAGAGGTTCACCGAGGCGTAGCCGGACTCGCCCGGGTTGAGGGAGACGACGGCCTGCGGCTTGGAGTCCTCGATGACCGGCGGCACCGACTGGGCCTCGCCGAAGCGCAGGGCCGGGTAGTAGTAGAGGTCGCAGCGGGTGCTGCCGGTGTTGGTGACGGTGAGCAGCATGTGGTTGATGGGGCGGCTGAGCGGGGCGGCGACCGTCTTGGTGTTGGAGCCGTCGCAGGTGACGTCCTTCTTGCCGCCCTTGCCGGAGCCGCCGGCGGCCGCCGTGCTGGTGGGCGTGGCCGCCGGGGCCTCGCCCGAGGAGGTGCCCCCGGCGGACTGCGCGGAGGCGGACGGGGCGGGGGCGGGCTTGGCGGCGGTGGAGGAGGAGGGGGCGGCGCCGGAGGCGGAGGCGGCCGAGCCGGGCGCGGTGGAGGAGGCGACCGGCGACATCCCCTGGTCCTTGCTGCCCGTCCCGTCGTTGCAGGCGGTGAGCGAGAGGGCGGCGATCGCGGTGGCCGCGGCGGCGGTCAGCAGGCGGTTGCGGGAGGTGCGTGCGTTCGACATGTGGGTCAGGCCCTTCGGTGTTGCGGTCGGTGTGGTGCTTGGATGACCGAAGCTTGTTCGGCAATCCGTCCCAGCCGCCACGAACAGCGGGGAGTTGGGGACGCTGGAACGCCGAAACGGGCTTTGACCAGGGGAAACAGAAGAGGCCTGGAACGCCCGAATGGGATGTGGCGGGTCGTGCGGGGAAGGGGAACGCGGTGTCTGGGGCCACGGGATCGACGGGGGCCGACGGGGACGCGGAGGTGTTCGCGGAGCTGCTGCGCGGGCTGAAGGAGCGCTCGGGGCTGAGCTACGGGGCGCTCGCCAAGCGGCTGCATATGAGCACGTCGACGCTGCACCGCTACTGCAACGGCAGTGCCACACCGGCCGACTACGCACCGGTGGAGCGGCTGGCCCGGGTGTGCCGGGCGACGCCCGCGGAGCTGGTCGAGCTGCACCGGAGCTGGATCCTCGCGGACGCGGCGCGCGGACGTAAGGCGGCCGGGCAGCCGGGACCGGAGAGGGTCAGAGAGGCGGCGGACGGACGGACGGCGGCGCCGACAGCTGCGGGGGATGCGGCGGTTGGCGCGGGTACGGCCGAAGCGGCGGCGGATGCGGGGCGTACGGCGACCGGTGCGACCGAAGCGACGGCGGCGGATACGGGGCGTACGGCGACCGGTGCGACCGAAGCGACGGCGGCGAATGCGGGGCGTACGGCGACGGGCGCGGCCGAAGCGACGGCGGCGGATGCGGGGCGTACAGCGACGAGTACGGCCGAAGCGACGGCGGCGGATACGGGGCGTACGGCGACGAGTGGGGCCGAAGCGGTGGCCGTCCAGGGCGGGCCCGCCGACGGTGGCGCGGGCGGGGAGCGCGACCAGGCCGCCGAGCCGGTGGTCGCCGGGCCCGGACCGTCCACCGCTCTGCGCCCCACCCGGCGCCGTACCGCCGTCATCGCCGCCGTGGCCGCAGCGGCCGTGCTGGGGGCGGTGGTGCTGGTGGTGAACCTGCCGTCCTCCGGGGGCGGCACACGGGGCACCGCCCAGGGTCCGGCCGGGGCTTCCGGCGCCGCCACCGGGCCGGCGGACGGCAAGCGCCCGTCCCCGTCGCTCTCCGCGTCCCCTTCCCCGACCCCGTCCTCTTCCCCCTCCCCCTCGGCCTCCGCCTCCGCGGACGCGGAGCGGGGCAAACCCTCCGCCGGGGCCTCGAAGCCGGCGGCGGTCGGCGGCGGGGACGGAGATGCCGGGGACGGCGGGGACGGCAACGGGGCCGAGCCGCAGGGCAGCACCTCGGTGAACGTCGCCACCCGCCCGTTCGTCTACGAGGGTCCGTGCAGCCAGCACTTCCTGGTCGACAGCGAGCCGTCGCAGGTGGGCCCGCCCGCCCCCACCGAGCAGGACGCCCCGCGCTGGGCCGCCGCCTACGGCGCGGTCTCCTCGGACGAGCAGCGGGTCGCCGTCACCCTCCAGGGCTCGGGCAAGGACACCATCGTGCTGGACTCGCTCCAGGTGCGGGTGGTCTCCAAGGGCGCCCCGCCCGCCTGGAACGACTACGCGATGGGCTCGGGCTGCGGCGGCGAGGTGGAGTCCGCCTCCTTCGACGTGGACCTGGACTCCGGCAGCCCGACCGTCACCACCAAGAACGGCCAGCGCGGCTTCCCGTTCAGCGTGACCGAGTCCGATCCGCTGGTCTTCTATGTCACCGCGCACACCCGGGCGCACGACGTCCGCTGGGACCTCACCCTGAAGTGGTCCAGCGGGGACCGCCAGGGCACCGTGCACATCGACAACGACGGCACCCCGTTCCGTACCAGCGGCAGCGCCGGCCGCCCCAGCTACCACTACCCGCTGGGCGGCGGTGAGTGGATCAAGCGGGAGGAGGAGCTGAGTCAGTGACCTGGTCGTCCGGGGCGGACTCCGCCGACTGCGATGGCGGGGGCATGCCGTGCTCGCCGAGCAGCCGGCCGCGCCGGGAGAGCAGGAACCGCTTGAAGGCGGCGACCGGCGGGGTGTCGGGGTGGCCGTCCAGCCAGGCGACACCGATCTCCCGGGCCGCCCGGGGGGCGGTGACGGTGAGCTCGACCACGCCGGGGCGGGGGACGGCGGGCGGCGGCAGCAGGGCGACGCCGAGACCGGCGGCGACCAGTCCGCGCAGGGTCTCGGCCTCCTCGCCCTCGAAGGCGACGCGCGGGGCGAACCCGGCCTCGGCGCACAGGGCGTCGGTGATCCGGCGCAGCCCGTAGCCCGGTTCCAGGGTGACGAAGGCCTCCTCGGCGGCCTCGGCGAGGCGGACCCGCTTGCGGCGGGCCAGCCGGTGGTCGTCGGGGACGACCAGCCGCAGCCGCTGCTCGTCCAGCCGCCGGGTGACCAGGTCCGGGGCGTCCGGCACCGGGGAGGTGAGGCAGAGGTCCAGATCGCCGGCGCGAAGCCGTTCGATCATCGCCTCACCGTAGTTCTGGACCAGGGTGAAGCGGACCTTGGGATGATCCACCCGGAAGGCGCGGATCAGCCCGGGGACGGTCTCCGAACCCATGGTGTGCAGAAAGCCGAAGGCGACCCGTCCGGCGGCGGGGTCGGCGTCGGCGCGTACGGTGTCGGCGGCCCGGCCGACCTCGGCCAGCGCGCGTTCGGCGGCGGTGAGGAAGGAGCGCCCGGCCGGGGTGAGGGCGACGGTGCGGCCGCGCCGGGCGAACAGGGTGACACCCAGGTCGGACTCCAGCCGGACGATGGCCCGGGAGAGGGTGGACTGGGGCACTCCGAGGTCCTGCGCGGCGCGGGTGACATGCTCGTGCCGGGCCACCGCGGCGAAGTAGGCGAGCCTCGGGGCGAGCAGCAGCCCCATGTCTTCTTCGTTACCGTCCGGTGACAGCCACGCCGGTGAGCTGTAGTCATGCGCCATGGGAACGATTACAGCAGTTTCGTGCATTGGACGCATGAAGGTGCGGTGCATACCGTCGAATCATGCCTTCCGCAAGTACCGAGGCGTCCACGATCGCACCTGTGGACGCCGACACCCGCCTTGACACCGACACCCGCCTTGCCCCCGGACGACCCGGCTACCGCCGGACGAACCTGGCGCTGTTCGCCGCCGGTCTCGCCGTCTTCGCCCTCCTCTACTCCACCCAGGCCCTGCTGCCGGACGTCTCCGCCGCCTATGGCGTGACCGCGTCCGCCGCCAGCTGGACCGTCTCCGCGGCCACCGGCGCGCTCGCGCTGTGCGTGCTGCCGCTGAGCGCGCTGTCCGAGCGGTTCGGCCGCCGGGCGGTGATGACCGGCTCGCTCGCGGTCGCGGTGGCGATCGGCCTGCTGGTGCCGTTCGCGCCGTCCATCGAGTCCATGGTGGCGCTGCGCGCCGTGCAGGGCGCCGCGCTCGCCGGGGTGCCGGCCTCCGCGATGGCGTATCTGGCGGAGGAGGTCCGGCCCAAGGCGCTCATCGCCGCGATCGGGCTGTTCGTCGCGGGCAACTCGATCGGCGGGATGAGCGGACGGGTGGTCACCGGCTGGGCGGCCCAACTGGGCGGCTGGCGGGTCGGACTGGCCGCGGTCGGGCTGATGGCCGCGGTGTGCGCGGTGGCGTTCCGGCTGCTGCTGCCGAAGGCCCGAAACTTCACCCCGGGCACCCTCAACCCGGCGGCGCTGGCCCGCACCGTGAAGGGGCACCTGGCCGATCCGCTGCTGCTGCGGCTGTACGCGATCGGCGCGCTGTTCATGACCGTGTTCGGCGCGGTCTACACGGTGATCGGCTACCGGCTGGTCGAGGAGCCGTTCTCGCTCCCCCAGGGGGTGATCGGCTCGATCTTCCTGATCTACCTGGTGGGCACCGTCTCCTCGGCGGTGGCCGGGCAGCTGGTGGCCCGCCTCGGGCGGCGCGGTGCGCTGTATCTGGCGGTGGCCACCACCACGGCCGGGCTGCTGCTCTCGCTCGCCGAGACGCTGACCGGGGTGCTGGCCGGGCTGGTGCTGATCACCGCCGGGTTCTTCGCCGGGCACGCGGTGGCCTCCTCCAGTGTGAGCCGCACCGCCACCACCGGGCGCGCCCAGGCCTCCGCGCTCTACCAGTCCGCCTACTACCTGGGCTCCAGCGCGGGCGGCACGCTCGGCGCGGTCGCCTTCCACTCCGGCGGCTGGGCGGGCACCGTGCTGCTGGGTCTGGTGGCCGTCCTCGGGGTGGTCTCGGTCACCCTGTACGGCACCCACCGCGCGCGCGTCGAACTCAAGGCCGAGGCCCGTGAGCGCGACCGGGAGACCGGCCGCGAAAGCCGGGAAATAGGCCGGGAAACATACAACCGGACCGGCGCTCCGAGCGTCCTAAGGGCATAGCAGCGTCCCGCGGGTATGGCGGCGCCCCGAGTGGGGCAGCCACCCGTCCGGGGGCGCAGCACCCAAGGCAACACAACCTCGGAGGGGGGACGGACGTGGCCGCGATACGCAGGCGCACGGGGGCCGCACTGGCGGTGGCCGGGATGGTCGTACCACTGACGGTGGCGCTCGGCGCCGCACCGGCCCAGGCGGCGTCCTGTACGGCGTCGACCGGGCCGTACCAGAAGCAGGTCGAGAAGTTCCTGGGCCGCACGGCCGACGGCAGGCAGTCGTCCGGCGACTGCAAGGCGATCCAGGCGTTCCAGAAGAAGCACGGCATCACGCCGACCATCGGCTACGCCGGGCCGCTGACCTGGCAGACGATGAACACGATGAACCAGCAGAAGGCCGCCGGCAAGAAGCCGAACGCCGCCGGCAAGTGCCCGACCAACAAGGGCCGGATCGCCTGCGTCGACCTCACCCGGCAGCTGTCCTGGGTGCAGGACGGCAAGAAGCTGGTGTACGGGCCGGTCCCGGTCCGCACCGGCAAGAAGGCCACGCCGACCCGTACCGGGGCGAACAAGATCTACTACCGCAGCGCCAACCACTGGTCGACGCTGTACAAGGTCTGGATGCCGCACGCCCAGTTCTTCGACGGCGGCCAGGCGTTCCACGCCGTCGACAAGTCGATGTGGAACCCGCCCGGCTCCGGCGGCTGCGTCAACATGACCCGCGCCGACGCCAAGAAGTACTGGGGTCTGCTGAGGAACGGCGACGACGTGTTCGTCTACGGCCGCAAGCCCGGCACGTGATTCCACCGCACCCCCGAAGGGGCCCGGGTCTCCGCCACGGAGGCCCGGGCCCCTTCGCGTACCCCCGGGTCACCTGTCAGCCGGCCCACCGCCCGGTGAGGAAGGTGAGGGCCACGGCGGTGGACACCGGGACGGCGAGGCAGAGATAGGCGGTGGTGAACCGGGGCCGGCGCAGGCTGAGCGCGGCCAGGGCGATCCACAGCGGCCACCACAGCAGGGTGGAGCGGGGCACCGACATGTACCAGTAGGAGGTGCCCAGCGCCCACAGGGTCAGCGCGAGGTAGACGGCCTCCGGCCAGCGGCGCCACCACAACAGCGCGCCGAGCAGCAGCAGCCCGGCCACCATGGCCGCCAACTCGGCCTGGAACATCACCGCGTAGCCGGTGGTGTGGAGCTGGTCGAAGGCCGAGTTCCAGGTGTGGGCCCAGGACTCCCAGGGCCAGTGGAAGGTCCGGTACCAACCGCGCTCCTGGGCGTGCTTCCAGGCCATCCAGTCGCCGGTGTACGCGAACAGATACGCGCTGTACGCGGCCGGGGGCAGCGCGCACAGGGCCAGCCAGGGCGCCTGCCGCCAGACGGCCCGGCGGTCCTCGGAGCGGTCCGAGCGGTACGCGCGGTACGCGCTGAGCGCGAAGTGCGTGACCAGGGCGGCCGCCAGGAACAGTCCGCTGGCCCGCACGGTGGTGGCCAGGGCGGTGAGGATGGCGGCGAGCGGCCAGGCCCGGCGCAGCGCGGCGAGCCAGGCGGGCAGCGCCAGGGCGAGGAAGAGCGCCTCGGTGTAACCGGCCGCCAGGAACACCGCGCACGGGGAGAGCAGGAAGAACAGCACGGCACGCCGGCCCCCGGCCGTACCCGTCCCGGGCAGACACACCCGGGCGATCCGGCCCAGCGCCACCACGGCGACCGCCCCGGCGGCGAAGGAGACCAGCAGCCCGGCCGCCGCCCAGTCCGGAACGACGGTGTGCACCAGACGCAGCGCGGAAGGGAAGCCGGGCAGAAAAGCCTCGCGGTTGTCCCACCCCTCCGTCCAGGGCCCGGCGGCGCCCGGGAAGTACCCCTCGCGGGCTATTCGCTGGTAGAAGCCCCAGTCCCAGCGCTCGAACGGGGCGAGCAGCGGGCCCGGGTCGTGGGCGTCCCGGTCGGCGGGAAACAGCCACCGCGCCCCGTAGACGGTGATCGCCAGGGCCAGCCGGGTCACCAGATACAGCCAGAGCACCTCCCGGTCCCCGGGATCCAGCCGGGCGAGCGGGGCGGTGAGCCGGAAGCGAAGGCGGGTGGCCCGGCCCTGAGCGCGGGCGGCCCGGGCCCCGGCATAGGGCGGCCGGTCGGCTTGCGCGGCCCCGGCATGGGGCAGGCGGTCGGCTTGCGCGGGCCCGGCATGGGGCGGGCGGGCGGTTTGCGTGAGCCTGGCATGGGCGGTCCCGGCCTGGGTGGCCCGGCCCTGGGCGGTCCCGGCCTGGGGTGGCCGGGCGGCCCGGGTGTGGGGCGATCGGTCGGCTTGCGCGGTCCCGGCCTGGGGCGGGCGGGCGGCTTGCGCGGGCCCGGCATGGGCGGTCCCGGCCTGGGCGGTCCGGGCCTGGGCGCTCCCGGCCTGGGCGGTCCGGCCCTGGGCGCGGGTGGCCCGGGCCCCGGCATGGGCGGCCCCGGCCTGGGGTGGCCGGGCGGCTTGCGCGGTCCCGGTCCGAGGCGGCCGGACGGTCCGGAGGCTTGCGGCGGGGATCGGGTCGGTGTCCTCGGGGGCGGTGGGCCGGGGGGTCACGGTTTCCTCACCGGCAGCGGGGCGGGTGGTGGCGGAGTGGGGCGGCATGGTCAGCGGGCCTCGGTGGTGGAGGTCGCGGGCGGGGCGGTGGCCTCCGGGTCCCCGGTCCCGGTCCCTGTCCCGGCCCCGGTCCCGGTCTCGGTCTCGGTCGAGCCGGGGCGGTCCGGCGGCCGGGTGGTGGAGGGGGTACCGCTGGGGGACGGCGGCGGGTCGGTCGGGTCGCCCCCGGAGGGCGCACCGGTCGTCGGGGCGACGGAGGCGCCCTCCGTCGCCCGGCTCGTCGGGGTGGTGGACGGGGTCGGCGGGGCGGTCCGGTCGGGCAGCTCGGCCGGTGAGGTACGGGGCGAGGGGGTGACGGCCGGGATGGTGGGCCCGGGCCGGTCCGGCAGCAGGTTCGCCGCCGCCGCGCCACCACCCGCGACGGCCAGGCAGGCGGTCACCGCCAGCACGGCGACCCGGCGCCGGTGCGCCCGCCGTCCGCGTTCGGCGATCCGGGCGGCCGGCACCGGCTCGGCCCGGTCCTGCCCGAAGTCCGCCGCCTGCCGGAACAGCGACCGCAGCGGGTCTCTCGGTTCAGACATCAGGGGCCTCCTCGATACGGGGATCGTGCAGACGGTCGGCGAGCGCGGCCCGCCCGCGGACCAGGTGCGTCTTGACGGTGCTGGCCGACAGCCCGGTCTCGACGGCGACCTGCTCCACGGTGAGGTCGCAGAGGTAGTGCAGGGTGAGGCTGCGCCGCTGCTGGGCGGGCAGCCCGCGCAGCGCGTCCACCAGCACCAGGTGCTCCGGGCCGGGGGCCTCCACGTGCGCGGGGGGCGCCGTGCCGCGCCGCCACGCCTCGGCGCTCCGCCGGCGGAACCGCCAGCGGCTCACCGCGAGCCGCCAGGCGACCGTGCGGATCCACGCCTCGGGCTGCCCCTCGCGGTCCAGCTGCGCCCGCCGGGTCCACCCCTTGACGTACGCCTCCGCCACCACGTCCTGCGCCTCGTGCAGGTCGCCGAGCATCACGTACAGCTGCCCTGTCAGACGTGCGACCGTCTGGGCGTAGAACTCTTCGAACTCCTCGACGGTCAACAGCCACTCCCGGATCTCTTGCTTCACCGGGCATACGCCCCTGGGGGCGCGTCCGGTCGACACGGTGTACGAGGAAACAGGGTGACGGTGGTCACAGGGGCGCCGGAGCCGACCCGCCCCGCCCCGGCGAGTCGGCGGCTCTCCCCCGTGCTGATACGTACGGGCGGACATGGCACCTTCGAGTGAATGCCGCCGGTTGATCAGACCCGGGCCCGGAGCGGCCCATGATCATGCGTCCATGACTGACACAACGACCGATACAGCGACCGACACAGCGACCGAGACACGCAGGTCGGTACGGGGCAGGGTCCTGGCCGGCGTGGCCCTGGCCGTTCTCGCCTCCACCGCCATGGCCACCGCCCCGGCCGGGGCGCGGCAGGCTCCCCACGGCCACGCCGTGTTCACGGAGAACGGCGACTGGCAGGTCCCGGACGGTGTGTCCTCGTACACCGTCTATATGTGGGGCGCCGGAGGCGGTGGCGGCGGTGGGGCCGGCGGCGCGGGTGGCGGCGGAGGCGAGGGGGGCAAGCCCGGCAGCGGGGTCGCCGGGGGAAGCGCCTACGGAATCGGCGGCGCCGGAGGCGCCAGTGGCACGGGCGGTGGCGGGGGCGGCGCCGGTGCGTTCGTCCCCTGCACCATCGGCGCCGACCGCCTCGACTCGCTCCGGGTGCTCGTCGGCCAGACCGGCGCCGGGGGCAAGGGCGGCGGCGGAGGCGGCGGGGGCAGGGGCGGCTACTCCTTCGGCGGGAACGGGTGGAACGGATCGAACGGCGGCGCGGGAGAGCAGGGCGGCGCCGGCTCCACCACCGCGATTCAGGACCGTGAAGGGTTCCTGCTCGGTACGGCGGACGGAGGGTCCGGCGGCGGAGGCGGCGCCGAGCCGGGCGGCGGGCAGGGCGGCAACGAGAACGGCGCCCGGGGCGGTCAGGGCACCGGGGCCGGCGCCGGCGGCCAGGGCAGCGACATGGGCTTCTCGCCCTGCGGGGAGTCCGTCACCAACGGCGCCCAGGGCAGCGAGGGCCGGGCCGGTCAGTCCGGCGGCAGCACCGGCAACCACATCCGCGGTGGCGGCGGGGACTCCGGGGCCGTCTTCGGCCACGGCCTGCCCGGCGACGGCGGCGCCCGGCAGGGTCCCGGCACGCTCACCCTCCCCGACGGCACCGTCTTCACCGTCCCGGCCGGCATCGCCACCGGTGGCGCCGGAGGGCAGGGCGGAAAGGGCGGCGACGGGGGAGACGGCGGCGGCAGCTTCTCCGGTGGCGACAACGCCAGTGCCGGAGGGGACGGCACCACCGGCGCGGGCGGTGGCCGCGGCCTGATGGTGATCGCCTGGTAGCACCGGCGACCGCCTCGCCGGCGCGGGGGCGGGGGCGCTGTCCGGGACGGCGGCCCCCGCCCGATTCGTCGGGCGGGCGGGGCGCCGGAGCCGACCCGCCGGTCGTGGCGGGGGCCTTCGGGCCCTCTCCGGGGGCCGTTGTCAGTGGGGTCCGGTAGTTTCCGAAAGGTAGGCATCTCCACGACTGGGGTGGCGTGATGAGTGATGTTGCTGTGGCCCGGGAGGATCTGGAATCCCGGCTGGAGGACTACCGCACCGAGCTGACCGGCTACTGCTACCGGATGCTCGGCTCGGCCTTCGAGGCGGAGGACGCGGTGCAGGACACCATGGTCCGGGCCTGGCGCAGCCTGGACCGGTTCCAGGGGAGATCCAGCCTGCGGTCCTGGCTGTACCGGATCGCGACCAACGTCTGCCTGGACGCGCTGAACGCGGGGAACAAGCGCGCCCGGCCGATGGACCTGACCGACTCCACCCCGGTCGCGCAGGCCCGGCTCCAGGAGCGGGACGAGGTGACCTGGCTGGAGCCGGTGCCGGACGGCCGGGTGCTGCCGCAGACCGCCGACCCGGCGGAGACGGCGGTGGCCCGGGAGTCGGTGCGGCTGGCGTTCATGGCCGCGCTCCAGCATCTGCCGCCCAAGCAGCGGGCGGTGCTGATCCTGCGCGAGGTGCTGGCGTGGAGGGCCGGCGAGGTGGCCGAGCTCCTGTCCACCTCGGTCGCCTCGGTCAACAGCGCACTGCAGCGGGCCCGCGCCTCACTGGCGGAGTCCGCCCCGGCCGACACCGCGCTCGCCGATCCGCTCGACGAGGAGCAGCAGCGGCTGCTGGAGCGGTATGTCGCCGCCTTCGAGGGCTACGACATGACGGCGCTGACCGCGCTGCTGCACGAGGACGCCACGCTCTCCATGCCTCCGTACGACCTCTGGCTGCGCGGCCACGACGACATCGTGGGCTGGATGCTCGGGGTGGGCGAGGTGTGCCGGGGCTCCCGGCTGGTCCCGGTGGTCGCCAACGGCACCCCGGCGTTCGCGCACTACCACCCGGATCCGGCGGGCGGCTTCACCCCGTGGGCGCTGATGGTGATCGAGATCGTGGACGGCAAGGTCTCCGGAATCACCTCCTTCCTGGACGTCAAGCGCTGGTTCCCGCTGTTCGACCTGCCGGAGCGGCTGGAGGACTGAACACCACCGCAGGGCCGGTCCCTACTGATTCCGGCACCTATTGATTTTCGATCGATTCCCATCGATGATCGATGGATGCATCGGTTGTTCATCGCCGCCCTGCGGGCCGGCATCTCCGTGGCACTGCTGGCCGGGCTCTTCGGCCAGTTGGTGGTCCTCCCGACGACGGCGGCCGACGAGGTCGACCGCTTCCCGCCGTACGCCCCGTTCGCCGTGCCCTACACGGCGGTGGCGATCCTCGGGGTGCTCTGCGTCCAGGTCGCCCTGGTCGCCACCTGGGCGCTGCTCACCATGGTCGAGCGGGACGCGATCTTCACCTCGCGGGCCTTCCGCTGGGTGGACGTGATCATCGGCTCCGCGCTGGTGGCGACGGTGCTGGCAGCCGGGGCGGCGGCGCATCTGGCGGTGGCCGAGATCCCCTCCCCCGGCGACGGCATGGATGTGCTGGGGGCGCTGTTCGCCGCGACGGGGTGCGCCGGGGTGGGCGCGGCCTTCGCCATGCTGGTCGTCGTGATGAAGGGCCTGCTGCGCAAGGCGACCGAGCTGCGGACCGAGATGGCCGGGGTCGTCTGATGCCGATCATCGTCGACCTCGATGTGCAGCTCGCCAAGCGCCGTATGTCGGTGGGCGAGTTCGCCGAGGCCGTCGGCATCACGCCCGCCAACGTCGCGGTGCTGAAGAACGGCCGGGCGAAGGCGGTGCGGTTCACCACGCTCGACGCGATCTGCCGCGTACTGGAGTGCCAGCCCGGGGACGTCCTGCGCTGGGTGCCGGAGACACCCCCGAACGGCCGCCCTCCTGAACCTTCCTGAGGCTCAACCCTTCCTGAGGCGGGCCGCCCGAACGACCGTCCTGCTAGCCCTTCTAGCCCTTCTTGAGGCGGCGGGTGACCTCCTCGCTGACCCGGCGGTGCAGTTCGGCCAGCTGCTCGGCGCTGTAGTCGCCGAGGTCGCCGACCTCCCCCGGTTTCGCCCCGGGCCCGCCCGTCCCCTTGCCCGGTTGCCCCTGCTCCTTCTTCTTCGCCTCCTCCGCCGCCCGGCGCTTCAGCTCCTTCTCCTCGGGCGAGCCGGGCACCGCGTGGGCGCAGCGGATCAGGGCCCCCTCGGCGGTCTTCAGACAGGTCGCCTCACGGCCGCCGATCTGGCCCCGGCCCTCCACCCGGTAGCGGATGTTCTGCGCGCTGCCGAGGGTCGCCGTCCAGGTGCTGCCCCCGGTGGGCACGACCTCGAATACGCGATCGCCGTTGTAGCAGCACACATCCCGGTACTCGGACTTGATCAGCGCCACCAGCGCAGCCGGCGAGGACCAGGTGGGGTCGAGCCGGTGCACGGTCAGCGGGGCGAGCGAGCCGCCCCGGTGCCGGGTCGGCACCGTCGAGACGGCGACCACCGAGCTGGCCTCGCCCTGCGGGGTCAGCGGGGTGACATAGGCGCTGCGAGCGGGGTCGTCCCGCTGGCGCAGGGTGAAGTCGGCCTCGTTGCCCTCGTTGGCGCCGTCCTCGGACTCGTCCCAGCCGCTGCGCTCGAACCACCAGTCGCCGAAGCTGCCCACCGCCTCGGTCGCCTCGCGCTGCCGGGCGGCCAGGCTCAGCGGATAGGTCGGGCCGGGCACCGAGGCGGTGTCGTCGGTGACGGTCAGCTTCCCGGTCCGCCCGTCGTAGAGGGCCACCCCGGCGGGGCGCTCGGTCACCACCAGCAGTCCGGTCTGGCGCTTGAGCGGGACGACCAGGATCGGCTTCTCGCCCTCGCAGTACACATAGGCGTCGTCGGCCTCGAACCGCGCCCAGCGCCGCTCGGCGGAGATCTTGCGCCCGAGGTTGTGGGTGAACCAGCCGCCGATCCGGGCGTCCGCGGTGTCCACGTCGAAGCGGCAGCGCTGCTGGGTCCGGCTCTTGCCGCCGAGCGGTACGTCCTGCACCAGCCCGACCTCGTACCCGGTCAGCCAGCCGGGCCGCTCCACCAGGGTGGCGAACCGGTCGGAGTCGGGCAGATAGGTGGTGTCGGCTATCTCGCCGGTGACATCGCCGAGATGCGGCGCGGCCTGCGCCTTTCCGGCCAGATAGGGGGCGCGCGCCGCCATCCCGGGCACCGGCTCGGCCACCACCCGCATCCCCTCCAGATACTCCCGGTCCTGGAGGTAGTCCCCGTACACGAACCAGCCGACCGCGACCCCCACCCCGACCACGACGCCCAGGCAGCCGAAGGCCGCCGCCGCGTCGGAGTCGCCCCGCGATCCGTCCCGCAGCTGCCCTATCAGCCACGGCAGGGCGACGAGCCCGGTGGCCACCAGCGGCACCGCCAGCCAGGGCAGCAGCTTGCGCAGCTCCCACACCACGATGGTCGTGTAGTACGAGGCGTACCAGAGCACCAGCCCCACCAGCGCCACCGCCAGCAGTGCGAGCAATCCCCCGCGCAGCGCACGGCTCATGGCCCCTCCCCCGTCGTCGCGTTCCCCTGCTCTACCCCCGGCGTCCCCCGATGGTTCCACCCCAGCCGCCGGAGCGCGCGGGCCTTCCCGAAAGACGGCCGAACGACGACGGGCCCAAGGGCCGGGCGTAGGAGACGACGCGTGCCCGGTGCGGTTCAGTTGCCGGGCGGCCCGGATTCGGTGTCCCGTCCGCCGTCCGGGCCCGGGGGCCCGAGCAGGGCGGCGAGTCCGGTGAGGCCGAGCAGCGCCCGCAGCTCGGCGCCCGCGCCCCGTACGGTGAGCGCCCTGCCCCGCCGGAGCGCGGTCAGCCGCAGCCGGGCCAGCGCCTCCACCGCCGCCAGGGTGGGGCGGGCGAGCCCTCCGGCGTCGCACACCAGCGGGCGCCCCGGGTCGACGCGGTCCATCAGGGCGGCGAGCCCGGCACAGAGCCGGGGCACGTCACTGGGGCCGACGGTCGCGGGCAGCCGCAGCACGTGCGGTTCGGTGGTCTCCACACTGATCTGACCCCGGAGGCGCCCGGAAGTCATCGGTACGGCCGGTCGCCCCCGCCGCGACCGCCCGGACGTCATCGGTGCGGTCGGCCCCCGGGCCCGTAGCCCCGTAGCACGGTGGTCGTCCGGCTCAGCCGCACAGCCAGACCGCGGTATCCGAGGGCAGTCGGCCGTCTGCGGCGAGCGGGCCGCTGGCGAGGAAGACGGCGGTGTGCGGCGGGAGCGGTACGGACCCGGGGCCCAGGTTGACCGCGCAGACCAGGTCGGCGCCACTCGGCGGTCGGCGCCTACAAGGACTGCTACTCGAACTACATCCACCCGAGGCAGAAGCACTCGGCCAGCGTCTCCCTCGGCAACGCCACCGACAAGGACATCCGGGAGAAGGACGTCTGGGCCAAGGCGTACGCCAGCGGCGGGGCCGCCCACACCTGCAACGCCTACTTGGGGCCTCTACTGAGCGCTGAGCGCGGCACCTGTACCAGGGTGCGCTGAATAGCGGCTCGGTCGCCACCATCCGTATGGTGGCGACCGAGCCGCACTCCGCTGCCCGCTCGCGACACCTCCCTCCCCCCCCTCCAAGGTTGC
Source organism: Streptomyces sp. NPDC046887 (assembly GCF_040644755.1). Classification (NCBI taxonomy): domain Bacteria; kingdom Bacillati; phylum Actinomycetota; class Actinomycetes; order Kitasatosporales; family Streptomycetaceae; genus Streptomyces; species Streptomyces sp. NPDC046887. The sequence continues at coordinate 33,025 of NZ_JBEYXH010000021.1, read as the reverse complement.
CTTCATGCCTTCCTCGATTCTGCGCCCAGCGTTGGTTCTGGCGACTGCGGCAGCCGTGGGAATCCTCGGCCCTCTGGCCGGGGCACTGAACGGACCCGTCGGCCAGGCCGTCGGCGCCACCTTGAGTGCCGGGTGGGCATACGCCGCGGTTTCGTTCTTCTCCGGCATGACGTGTGGCACGAAGAAGGGAGCCGCCGCCCTCGGCATCGTCTCCCTGTGGATATGCGTAACGGCCTACTACCTGACCAAGGCCGCCCAAGGGGACTACCTGCGGGCCGACCTGAGCGACACCTCCGGCAAGACCGAGTACGTCGCCTGGAGCGAACTCGTCTCCATGATCGGGCTATGGGGTGTGGCCGCCTGTCTTCTGGGCCCCCTCTGCGGAGTCGCCGGGAAGCTCGCCCGCACCGGACCGTTCCGTCTCCCCGCCCAACTCCTGCTCCCCCTCGTCATCCTGGGGGAGACCACCATGCGCCTCGCATATCCGGCTCCGTTGCAGGACCAGACGGTCGTCACGGCCTGGCAGTTCACTCGCATGCTGGCGACGGTCGCGATCAGCGCCCTGGCCGTACTGGCCGCGTGGCACACGAAACGCCGGCGTCCCGGGGCGAGAGCCTGAAGCCCGCCACCTAAGCCCCCGGCCCCGACGGCCGTCCCGCCCCACCACCGCCCCGTCCAGCCCCTGTTCGCCAGTGGCAGGGCGGGGCGGTGGGTTTGGTCCGGCACCTCTTTATGCGACAACGTCAATATTGGCGTTGCCGCATGGACGGTGGTCGCGCGGTCTCCGTACGGTTGGCGGCGACGCCCCAACAGGGGCGCGAGACAGGGGGTTTCACCATGGCTCGTGAGGAACTGACGCGGCTTACGGGGAACGGCACGGGGCAGTGCAAGAAGAACGACTGCCCCAACGTGTACCGCACCGTGTCCGGGTCCTTCGTCGTACAAGGCAATGTGTCGCGAGCCTTCACCACCCCGAAGGGCGAGGGGTTGGTGGAGATCCCGGAGGACACCCTGAAGGAGGCTGTTCGTGTTCTTGGATGGTGACGAGTGGGCAGCTCGATTCGAGACCTTCCGTCGAGAGGCGTGGCGCCTTGAGACTCTGCCGGCCTACCGAGTGCCGCAGGAAGCTGAGGAGATCGCCGAGTTTCTGGCCGGTGAGCGCATCGACCCACAGACATACTCGGACGACTACACCGAAGACCTCGAACGGGCGCGGCGGGAGGGGAAGAGCAAGGGCCGTGTTCACGTCGTAACTCGCCCTCTGTCGGACTACCTGCGCTTCGAGTTCATGTACTACCGGCCACACGCGGCAGCCGGTGAGGACATTCGCATCATGGATGTCACGAACCGCCCCAACCCACTTGCGGGAGTGCAGGACTTCTGGATGTTCGACCGCTCCGAGGTCGTCCTCATGAACTACGAGGCGGACGGCACACAGATCAGCCGCGAGGTCTTCGAGGGCGACATCACGCACTTCCATGAGTACCAGCGGATCGCTCTGGCCGAGTCCGTACCCTTCGAGGAGTACGTGAAGGGCATTGACCTTTGATCCGGAGTCGCTGGGTAGGACGCGATCAGACCTGGCGGCGGCACTACGCGACGAGCGCCGGCGGGCGGGGCTCACACAGACCACGCTCGCCAGGCGCTGCAACATGTCGCAGACAAAGATCAGCAACATCGAGAGCGGAAAGATCGCCCCGACGATCGTCGATGTCGAACTGATCCTGGAGACCCTGGGCGCGCAAGGATCCGTCGCGACGGACATACTCGCTCTCGCGCGCTCCGCCCACACCGAGTGGCAGGACGGCTGGGCGTCACAGCGGCGAGGGCTGGACAAGAAGCAGAACGAACTGACCCGCCTGGAGGCCGTGACCACCGAATTTCGCTTCTTTCTGCCGACCATGATCACGGGTCTGCTCGCCACGCCCGATTACGTACGCGCCAGCCTCTCGCGTAGTTCAGGCGACATCGCCAAAGTCATCGCCAAGAAACTCGAACGTCAGCGCGTTCTCATGGACTCGTCCAAATCCTTCACGTTCCTCCTCACCGAGCAGGCCGTGCGCTGGCCCCTGCTACCGCCCCTGGCCATGGCTCTGCAACTCGATCGCCTGGCTTCCCTGTCGCGCATTCCCCATCTACGGCTCGGCGTCATCCCGCTCGGGCTTCCGGGGCCCGTGGATGAGACACCGCTCAGCGTATTCACCGTGTACGACCGGCGGCTGGTGCAGGTCGAGACGCACACCGGTGCGCTGATTCTGCGGGACTACAAGGACGTGGCCGCATACCGCGAGGACTTCGAACGATATGAGGCCCACGCGGTGTGGGGTGACGATTGCCGGGAGCTCCTTGGAGAGTGGGCCGGGCGATTTACCCGACAACGCCAATAAGTTCGGAGCCCTGGCGCTCGCACGGCAAGACTGGTTGCCCACTCGGGACAGCATCGAGGAGGCAACGAACATGGGCGCACCCGGAACGACGACAAGCGGGCCCTTGCCCCACACCGGCGAGGGAGGGTGGGAGTACGTGACATACGCACCCTCGGGCGAGCAGTGCACCGCCTGCCGCGCCGGCATCGAACCGTTCGACCCGGTACGCCGGGCCACCGTCGAGCGCGAGCCGGGTCGGACCGTGGCCGTCTACCGGCACATCGGCGCATGTCCCTCCACACACGCGGCCACGGCGTAAGGCCGAGCCGCTCATAGATGCCCGCCCCGGCGACGGAATCCCTGGACAGGTCGAGCGCCGGGGCGGGTGGCCGACGCAGGAGTCACCCCCTGCGCATCGCGGGCCATGTCCCCGACGGTACGGGGGTGTGGCCTTCCAGAGAAGAGGAGGCTCAAGGATGAGCGTGGTGCTCGACGCGTACGAGACGAGGGTCCCGGACGCGGACGGCTGGCGCGGGTTCCCCTTCCGCCACCCCGGCGACGAGGGCGTAGCCGTCCTCGCGACGGACGGGGGCAGGCACGACGGCGGGCCGGTGCCCCCGGAGGCGCCCCGCGACCCGGCCCCCGCGCCGAAGGACGGGGGCGGTACGTAGGTCGGTGCCCCTGTAGGGCGTCAGGAAGGCGGTCCCGCCGGTGAGTGCACATGGCTCACCGGCGGGGCGAGCCCTTGCCTGGCACTTCGGCAACGCGGCGATCGACTCGGCCGCTCGTGCACTGCGGGAGGTGTCCGGACGGGGCCCGGCCGCCACGGCATCCGTGCCCGTCTCGTACCGCACCGGCCGCCCGGGTGGGCCGCCGCCCTCGTCTGTGGTTCAGGGCTCGCCCAGCCGCACCGCGAGGGCGGCGATGTCGTCGTCCAGGCGGCCTCGGCTGTAGCGGAGGAGGTCGCGGTGGAGGGCGGTGAGCAGTTCGCGGGGCGGGGTGGGGGGCTGGCGGCGCATCCAGGCGGCCAGGGGGAAGAACTCGCCGTCGTGGGCGCGGGTCTCGGCGATGCCGTCGGTGTAGAGGAGCAGCAGGTCACCGGGGGCGAGGTCGAAGGAGTCCACGTTGTAGTGGTCGCCGATGAGTTCTGCGAGGCTGAGGAGGGGTGAGGGAGTGGCGGGCTCCAGGATGCGGAGGTTGCCGCGGTTGAGGAGCAGCGGGGGCGGGTGTCCGCAGTTGAGGATGTCGATGCGGCCGCCCTCGTGGGGGATCTCCGCGAGGAGGGCGGTGGCGAAGCGCTCCATGGGCCCGTCCGGGGGAAAGGCGGCGTTGTAGCGGGCGCTGCTGGCGTCCAGTCTGCGGGCGACGCTGACCATGTCGGCCTCACCGTAGGCCGCCTCGCGGAAGGCGTTGACGATCGCCGCGGCCGCGCCGACGGCGGGCAGGCCCTTGCCGCGTACATCGCCGATGAGCAGCCGCACCCCGTAGGGAGTGTCGACCACCTCGTAGAAGTCTCCGCCGATACGGGCCTCCGCGGCGGCCGCGAGGTAGAGGGACTCGATCTCCAGGGGGCCGAAGCGGCGCGGCATGGGGCTCAGGACGACGTGCTGCGCCGCGTCGGCGACGAGCCGTACGTGAAAGAGGGTGCGCTCACGCTGGAGCCGGACGTGGCTTCCGTACGCGGCGGCCACGGTGACCGCGATGATGCCCGCCGCCGTCCACCAGGTCCCCAGGCCGGGGAAGACCAGGCTGAGGCCGATCATCAGCAGCAGGCAGACCGTCCCGAGCAGGACGGTGGGGAGGACCGGCCACATGGCGGCGGCCAGCGCCGGCGCCGCGGGCAGCAGGCGGCTGAAGGCCATCTCCGGAGGAGTGGCATAGGCCAGGCTGGCGATCACCACGGTCAGGATGACCGGCGACAGCCGCACAAACGTCCCTCGGCCGTAACGCCGACGGAGCCGCGGCCGCGCAGAATCGATCACACTTACCAGACTAACTAGGCGATCGGGACATAGCGCTCTGACGGCCCGGTCCGGGGCGGAGAGCCGGGGTTCCGGCTCAGAGCGCGAGGAGCAGTGCCTCGGAGCCGACGGGCCGGAAGCCGGCGGCCTGGAAGGCGCGGATGCTCCGGGCGTTCCCGGCGGCCTGCTGGGACCAGAGGGGCCGCCCGTCCGGTACGAGGTGCCGGGCCGCCCTCGCGAGGGCGCGGCCCAGGCCCCGGTGGCGTACCGTCTCGTCCACCTCGATCGCCGCCTCCCAGCGGCCGGCCACGCCCCGGCCGAGGACGACCACTCCCCCGTCGGCCGCCCACACCCGTACCCCGTCCCGGCGCTTGCGGGCCCGGGCCACCCGCGGGTGGTCGGGGTCGGTCAGCTCGCGCAGCGGCAGGGGCGGCGGGCCGGGGAGCGGGTCGGCCACGGTCAGCAGGTCGATGGTGTCGGTGGCCCGCCCGGTGCGGTCGAGCAGCGCGGCGAGGAACCGCGGGTTCATGGTGGCTGCCAGCTCGTCGCAGTCCAGCGCGGCCAGGGTGGCGCGGACCCAGGCCGGGTCCTCGTCGGTGAACACCACCGAGTGCGCGGTGAAGGCGATCACCCCGGCGTCCCGGTGGCTGGGCTGGGGCACCACCGTGGTGCGCCCGTCCGGCGGCGGGAACTCGCCACACGCCGCCGCGTCCAGGATGTCGGCCAGTGGCGTCCCATTCATCGCTCCTCCTTGGGGGGGAAAATCGCTGTCTGATGATCAGGACGCGATGGTAGAGAAACGGGGTGACCATCACCTCTGACTTTGCCGAGCTGCTGCGACTGATCGGCGAACGGTCGACCGCCTTCCGCGCCGCGGTCGCCTCCGCGCCCGACCTGGACGTACCGGTGCCGAGCTGCCCCGAGTGGACGCTGTTCGAACTGGTCCGGCACCTGGGGAGCGGGGACGGCTTCTGGGCCGCCATCGTCGGCGCGGGCCCCGCCGAGGCGCCTCCGGCCGAGGCCGTCGCCGCGCGTGCCGCGGTGGCCGCGCCGCGTGAGCGCGACGCGCTGGTGGCCTGGCTGGAGGAGTCGACCGGGCAGCTGCTGGGCGCCCTACGGGAGGCGGGCCCAGAGCGCGGCTGCTGGACGTGGTGGGGTGCGTCGCAGTCGCCGCGGAGCTCCGGCGCCGTAGCCCGCCACCGGGTCCAGGAGACCTCGGTGCATCTGTACGACGTCCAGCTCGCCCTGGGCGCCCCGCGGCCGCTGCCGGCCGAGGTGGCGCTGGACGGGGTGGAGGAGTTCCTGACCACCTGCTGCGCCACCACGAGCCCCTGGCCGCACAAGCCCACCGCCTTCGACTTCCACGCCGCGGAGGGCCGCTCTTGGCGGCTCACGGTGGACGGGGGCGGGGCACGCGCCGCGCGTGTCCAGGCGCCCGACGACGGGGCCGGGGCCGCCGTCCATGGCACCGCCGGTGAGCTGGTTCTCTACCTCTACGACCGCCTTCCGGCGGAGTCGATGCGGATGGACGGGGACGCCGGGCTGTTCGATCTGCTCCGTGCCTGGGAGCCGGAGGCGTAGGGCTGCGAACCGGAGGGGCAGGGCGGGGCGGTGGCACGCCGGGGAGGCGGCCACCCCCGTGGGTCGCCTCCCCGCCAGTGGGGCGGACTCGCCCCGCGTCAGCGGACTCGCCCCGGTCAGCGGACTCGCCCCGGACGGCGGACTCGTGCAGGTCAGCGGGCCGGTACGGCCAGCCGCTGGACGGCCTCGGCCGTCCGCGCCGCCCCGTCCTCGGCGGCCATCGTCCGGGCGGCCTGCGCGGCGGCCCGCCCGTACCCCGGTTCCCGCACCGCCCGGCCGAGCGCGTCCGCCAGCCGCTCGGCGGTGAGCCCGGGGAACGGGACCGGGTCCGGGGCGGCGCCGATCGCGGTGAGGCGCCCGGCCCAGAAGGGCTGGTCACCGGCGACCGGCACCGCCACCGCGGGCACCCCGGCCCGTAGCGCGGCGGCGGTGGTGCCCGCTCCGGCGTGGTGGACGACGGCCGCCAGCCGGGGGAACAGCAGGGCGTGCGACACATCGCCGACGGTGAGGACGTCGTCGTCGCCGTCGGCCACGAGACCGGCGGCCCCGCCCTGGAGGACGCCGCGCAGCCCGGCCCGGCGCAGGGCCGCCACGGCGAGCCCGCCCAGCCGCTTCCCCTCGCCCGCCGCCATGCTGCCGAAGCCGACGAGGACGGGCGGGGGCCCGGCGTCGAGGAAGGCGGCCAGGTCGGCGGGGAGCCGTTCCTCCGGACGGTGGTACGGCCACCAGTTGCCCACCACCTCCAGGCCCGGGCGCCAGCCGGCGGGCCGCGGCACCAGCGCGGTGCTGAAGCCGTGCAGGATGCGCCAGCCGTCCCGGTCCTGGCGGCGGCGCATCGCGTGGGCGGGCAGCGGTGGCAGCCCGAGCCGGTCGCGCAGCTCGCCGACCGCCGTCCCATAGACCCGGTCGGCCATCCGCAGGGCGAACCGCCCGGCCGCCCGGTTGCCCAGCCGGCCCAGTGAGCGGGCGCCGGTGACCACGGGCGGGAAGTCGCCGGTGGGCGCGGTGGGTTGGAGGTACGCCCCGAGGGTGGGCGTGCCGGTGGCCTCGGCCAGATGCCAGCCGAGCGGGGCGGTGGTGGTGGAGAGCAGCAGCAGATCCGCGCCGCCGTCGGCGAGGGCGCCGGACAGTCCTCGTCCGACGTCGACGAGGAACGAGGCCGCCTTGCGCGCCAGTTGGCGCCGGTCCGCCAGGTCGGCCCTGTCCGCCCGGGTGTCGCCGGGCAGGGCGCGGAACTCCAGCCCGGCATCGCGTACCAGGGGACCGAAGCCCTCCGTGGCGGCGAGAGCGACCTCGTGCCCGGCCCGGCGAAGTGCGGCGCCCAGGCCCGTGTACGGCGCCACATCGCCCCGTGAACCGGCCGCGGCGATCAGGATTCTCATCGGTCCTCCCCCGTGTCGTGGCCGCGGGCGGCGTTGGCGTGGACCGCCTTGCCCAGGTAGGCGGCCAGCCCCGGGCGCTGCTGGGACACCGGCACCACCAGGGCGAAGGCGCGCGGGTCGGCGGTGAAGTCGTCGGCGATCCGCCGGTGCATGTCGTACGGGCAGGAGGTGAACCAGCGCGAGATGTGCAGCCGGTGCTCCTCGGCGAGATCCATGGCCCGCTCGCCGTCACTCGGCTCGCCTCCGTCGAAGGCGGCGAGCAGCTCGGCGCGCCAGGCGGCGGCCTCCCTCATGAGCCGCCGCCAGTCCTCCTTGGTGTGCGCGGCGGCCCGCGCCATGGACGCGCGCTGCCCCTCGGTGCCCGCCCACCTCAGCTCCGCCTCGGTGGCGTAGCTCAGGTCGAAGGCGAGGTCGCCGAAGACCTCGAAGCGCTCCTGGGGGGTGAGGGACACCCCGGTCTGCTGGACCTCCACGGCCCGCGGCAAGACGGCCTTGCGCGAATGGGCAGTTCCCGCCGTCAGGCGACCCTGTACTCCTCGTCGCCGAAGTCCGCGACCACCCGAAGACGCCCGCCCAACGCCTCGACGTATGCCCGCAGCGTGGCCAGCTCGGCATGGTCCACTTCGCCGTGCTCGATGGCGGAGACGCGAGGCGGCGAAACGCCCATGGAAGCAGCCACCTGTCGCTGGGTCAGAGCCTGCGCACGGCGGACGTCCGCCAGCTTGTGCGCGCGCACCTCAGCCTTGAGCCGGTCCATCGCGGCCTTCTTCTCCTGTGCCGACCGCACCGGGAGCCCAGCGGCCTCACGCCGTTCCCGCGCTCTCCGCTTGGTCTCCTCCCAGCTGACAGTGCTCATTCGTACTCCCTGTCTTCGAGTTCGGCCAAGTGCAGTCGACACCGCTGCTCGGCCAACGGGATATTGGTGTCGTACCAGTCCCGCCACTGTCCGGCCTTGTCGCCAGCCACCAAGAGCACTGCTCGCCGTACGGGGTCGAAAGCAAAAAGGATACGTACCTCGCTGCCACCGGACGAACCCGGTCTCAGCTCCTTCAGATGGTGGTGGGCGGCACCCTTGATCCGGTCCACCAGAGGGCGACCCAAAGTCGGTCCCGCTTGAGCGAGCACGTCGATGGCATCTTCTACCTGCCTGGCGGTGTCCGCGTCTGTCTCGGCCAGCTCCACGAACCATGCCGATACCGCCCGTTATACCAACGGCCCCGGCCGCGTACACGTCGCGTACGCGGCCGGGGCCGTCACATCACCGGCGGGCGGGCGTCAGGCGATGCGGTCCAGCACGATCGGGGTCGGCTGGTGGGCGGTGCCGGCGGGGGCGATGTCCCAGGCGGCGTCCAGGGACTTCAGGGCGTAGTCGAACTTCTCGGGGGTGTCGGTGTGGAGGGTCAGGAGGGGCTGGCCGGCGGTGACGGTGTCGCCGGGCTTGGCGTGCAGTTCGACGCCGGCGCCAGCCTGGACCGGGTCCTCCTTGCGGGCGCGGCCGGCGCCGAGGCGCCAGGCGGCGACGCCGACGGCGTAGGCGTCCAGGCGGGTGAGGACGCCGGAGGCGGGGGCGGTGAGGACGTGCTGCTCACGGGCGACCGGGAGGGTGGCGTCCGGGTCACCGCCCTGGGCGGCGATCATGCGGCGCCAGACGTCCATCGCGGTGCCGTCGGCGAGGGCCTTGGCCGGGTCGGCGTCCTTGATGCCGGCCGCGTCGAGCATCTCGCGGGCGAGGGCGACGGTCAGCTCGACCACGTCGGCGGGGCCGCCGCCGGCCAGGACCTCGACGGACTCGCGCACTTCGAGGGCGTTTCCGGCGGTGAGGCCGAGCGGAGTGGACATGTCGGTGAGCAGGGCGACGGTCTTGACGCCGCTGTCGGTACCGAGGGCGACCATGGTGGAGGCCAGCTCACGGGCGTCCTCGATGGTCTTCATAAAGGCGCCCGAGCCGACCTTGACGTCCAGGACCAGGGAGCCGGTGCCCTCGGCGATCTTCTTGGACATGATGGAGGAGGCGATGAGGGGGATGGCCTCGACGGTGCCGGTGACGTCCCGGAGGGCGTAGAGCTTCTTGTCGGCGGGGGCCAGGCCGTCGCCGGCGGCGCAGATCACCGCGCCGGTGGTGTCCAGGACGTGCAGCATCTCCTCGTTGGAGAGCAGGGCGCGCCAGCCGGGGATGGACTCCAGCTTGTCCAGGGTGCCGCCGGTGTGGCCGAGGCCGCGGCCGGAGAGCTGCGGGACGGCGGCGCCGCAGGCGGCGACCAGGGGGGCCAGGGGGAGGGTGATCTTGTCGCCCACGCCGCCGGTGGAGTGCTTGTCGGCGGTGGGCCGGGAGAGGGAGGAGAAGTCCATGCGCTCGCCGGAGGCGATCATCGCGGCGGTCCACCGGGCGATCTCGGTGCGGTTCATGCCGTTGAGCAGGATCGCCATGGCGAGCGAGGACATCTGCTCGTCGGCCACCTCGCCGCGGGTGTAGGCGTCGATGACCCAGTCGATCTGCTCGGGGCTGAGCTCGCCGCGGTCCCGCTTGGTGCGGATGACGGAGATCGCGTCCATGGTGAAGTTCCTTCCAGCGAGGGCCTCTACGACGCCGACGACTCTACGCGCATAGAGGAGGAGAGGGGCGGCGCCCCTGCCATGGGTGGGTGACAGGGGCGCCGGGGGGTACTACGAGAGGTGCTGCGGGCCGAAGGCCTGGGGGAGCATCGCGCCGAGGGTCAGCTCCCCGGCGGGGGTGTCCAGGAGCAGGCCGTCGCCGCCGAACTCGTACAGCAGCTGTCGGCAGCGGCCGCAGGGGACGATGGTCTCGCCCTTGCCGTCCACGCACACGAAGTGGGTGAGCCGGCCGCCGCCGGTGGCCTGGAGCTGGGAGACCAGCCCGCACTCGGCGCACAGGCCGATGCCGTACGAGGCGTTCTCCACGTTGCAGCCGGTGACCGTGCGGCCGTCGTCGGCCAGGGCCGCCGCGCCCACCGCGTACCCCGAGTACGGGGCGTAGGCGCGGGACATGGCGTCCCGGGCGGCGGCGCGCAGCTCTTCCCAGTCGAAGGGCACCTGCTCGGGGCTGGTCACTTGCCCTGGCCCTTGCGGTAACGCATGCCGTCGGCCTTGGGCATCCTCAGGCGCTGCGCGGAGAGGGACAGGACGAGCAGGGTGACCACATACGGGGTGGCGCTGACGAACTCGGTGGGGACGGTGTCCGTGCCGAGGTACCAGACCAGCGTGCCCGCGGCGATGACCAGGCTGATCGCGCCGGTGAGGTAGCTCTTGCGGTAGAGCTTCCAGGCGCCGAGGGCGACCAGGGCGATGGTGAGGAGGAGCAGCAGGGCGTGCACCGAGCTGCCGCCGGCCCGCAGCTGGAGGGCGTCGGCGAAGCCGAAGAGGCCCGCGCCCATGGCCAGCCCGCCGGGCCGCCAGTTGCCGAAGATCATCGCGGCGAGGCCGATGTAGCCACGGCCGCCGGTCTGGCCCTCGTTGTAGATGTGCGAGGTGACCAGCGAGAGGAAGGCGCCGCCGAGCCCGGCGAGGCCGCCGGAGACGATCACCGCGATGTACTTGTACGTGTAGACGTTGACGCCCAGGGACTCCGCGGCGACCGGGTTCTCACCGCAGGAGCGCAGCCGCAGGCCGAACGGGGTCTTCCAGAGGATCCAGAAGGTGCCGGCGAAGAGCAGGATGGCGACGATCGTGAGCAGGGAGAGGTTGGTGACCAGGCCGCCGAGGATGCCGGCGATGTCGGAGACCAGGAACCAGTGGTGGCCTTCGAGGGAGTGCAGCCAGTCGGAGACCCCGGGCACCGTGATCGAGGTGATGTCCTCGGAGGGCGGGGACTGCTTGGGGCTGCCGCCGCGCTCGGCGGCCTCACCGGCGTTGAACCAGAGCTTGGCGAAGTAGGTGGTGACACCGAGCGCCAGGATGTTGATGGCGATACCGGAGATGATGTGGTCGACGCCGAAGGTGACGGTGGCGACCGCGTGCAGCAGTCCGCCGAACATTCCGCCCAGGACTCCGGCGAGGACGCCGATCCAGGGGCTGGTCTGCCAGCCGGCCCAGGCACCGAAGAAGGTGCCGAGGATCATCATGCCCTCAAGGCCGATGTTGACCACGCCGGCCCGCTCGGCCCACAGGCCGCCGAGGCCCGCCAGGCCGATGGGCACCGCCATCGACAGCGCGGCGCTGATCTGGCCGGCCGAGGTGAGGTCCTGGGCGCCGGTGATGGCGCGCACCGCCGAGAGGGCGATCAGGCCCCCGGCGACGATGAGCAGGATGACGGGGAGGGAGAGGCGGGTGCGGCCGCCCTTGCCGCCGGAGACCTTCGGTGCGGCGGGCGGCGGAGTGGAAGTCGCCGTGGCACTCACGCCGACACCTCCTGGTTGTCGGAGTTACGGGCCTGGGCGGCGAGCTTCTCGCCCACCTGCCGCTGCTGGCGCTTGAGGCCGTAGCGGCGCACCACTTCGTACGCGATGACCACGCACAGGACGATGACGCCCTGGATGACGCCGACGATCTCCTTGTCGTACCCCTCGAACTCCAGCTTTCCGGTGCCGCGCTCCAGGAAGCCCCAGAGCAGGGCGCCCAGGGCGATGCCGATCGGGTGGTTGCGGCCGAGCAGCGCGATGGCGATACCGGTGAAGCCGATGCCGACCGGGAAGTCGCCGCTGTACTCGTAGGAGTCGTTGAGCAGGGTCGGCATGCCGATCAGACCGGCCATGGCGCCGGAGATCAGCATGGAGGTGACCACCATGCGCTTGACGTTGACGCCGCTGGCCTCGGCGGCCGAGCCGGACTGGCCCACGGTGCGCAGGTCGAAGCCGAAGCGGGTGCGCGCGAGGGTGAACCAGTAGGCGACACCGGCCAGGACGGCGATGACCAGGAAGCCCCACACCGGGTCGGGCTGGGTCGGGAAGTCGAAGAAGCGGGCGGACTCGGGCAGCGGGGTGGTGGAGACCTTGGTGCCCGCGGAGTCCAGGTGGCCCAGGCGGCCGGGCTGGAGCAGATAGCCGATGATCGCGGTGGCGATCATGTTGAGCATGATCGTGGCGACGACCTCGCTGACGCCCCGGGTGACCTTCAGGACACCGGCGATACCGGCCCACATCGCGCCGACGATCATCGCGGTGATGATGATCAGCGGGATCTGCAGGAAGCCGGGCAGGGTCAGCGCGCCGCCGAGCGCGGCGGCGAAGAACGCGGCCAGCCGGTACTGGCCGTCGACGCCGATGTTGAACAGGTTCATCCGGAAGCCGATGGCCACCGCGAGACCGGCGAGGTAGTACGTGGTCGCCTTGTTGATGATGTAGACCTGGCTGTCCGACTTGACGCCGTAGTCGAACATGATCCCGAAGGCGCTGAACGGCTCCTTGCCGGTGGCCGCCAGCACCAGTGCGGTGACCAGGAAGGCGGCCACGATCGCCAGCAGCGGGGCGGCCAGCCCGAGGAGCACCCGCTCCTTGTCGAACTTCTTCATCGGGCCTCGTCCTCCGGGGCGCTGTCGGCGGGGTGTTCCAGGTGGCCGGTCGCCGCGCCGGTCATGGCCGAACCCAGCTCCTCGGGCGTGATGGAGGCGGGGTCGGCGTCCGCGACCAGCCGGCCGCGGTACATCACCCGCAGGGTGTCGGACAGGCCGATCAGCTCGTCCAGGTCGGCGGAGATCAGCAGCACGGCCAGGCCCTCGCGGCGGGCCTCGCGGATCTGGTCCCAGATCTGGGCCTGCGCGCCGACGTCCACACCGCGGGTGGGGTGGGCGGCGATCAGCAGCTTGGGCTGGTGGCTCATCTCCCGGCCGACGATCAGCTTCTGCTGGTTGCCGCCGGACAGGGAGGCGGCGGTGACCTCGATGCCGGGGGTGCGCACGTCGTACTCGCGCACGATCCGCTCGGTGTCGGCGCGGGCGGCCTTCAGGTCGAGGAAGGCGCCCTTGCTGTTGGGCTTCTCAGAGACATGGCCGAGGATGCGGTTCTCCCACAGCGGGGCTTCCAGCAGCAGCCCGTGGCGGTGGCGGTCCTCCGGGACGACCCCGATGCCGGCCTCGCGGCGGCGCCGGGTCGGCGTACGGGAGATGTCGTCGCCGTCCAGGGTGACCGTGCCGGTGTCCAGGACCCGCATGCCCATCACGGCCTCGACCAGCTCGGACTGGCCGTTGCCCTCGACACCGGCGATGCCCAGCACCTCACCCTTGTGGATGGTGAAGGACACCCCGTCGAGCACGGCGCGGACCACGCCGTCCGGGTCGGTGGCGGTCAGCCGCAGCCCCTCCACGGTCAGCATCGGCACATCGGTGACGGTGGACTCGCGGGTCTCCGGCGAGGGCAGCTCACTGCCGACCATCAGCTCGGCGAGCTGCTTGGTGGTGACGGTCTTCGGGTCGGCGCTGCCCACCGTCGTACCGCGCCGGATGACGGTGATGTCGTCGGCGACGGACAGCACCTCGCCCAGCTTGTGCGAGATGAAGATGACGGTCAGGCCCTCGGCCTTGAGCTCGCGCAGGTTGTCGAAGAGCGCGTCGACCTCCTGGGGGACCAGGACCGCGGTCGGCTCGTCCAGGATCAGGATGCGGGCGCCGCGGTAGAGGACCTTGAGGATCTCCACCCGCTGGCGGTCGGCCACACCGAGGTCCTCGACCAGCACGTCGGGGCGGACCCCGAGCCCGTAGGCGTCGGAGATCTCGCGGATCTTCTGCCGGGCCTTGTCGCCGATGCCGTGGAGCTTCTCGGAGCCCAGGACGACGTTCTCCAGGACGGTGAGGTAGTCCGCGAGCATGAAGTGCTGGTGCACCATGCCGATGCCGCGGTCGATGGCGTCGCCGGGGTTGTGGAAGACGGCCGGCTCGCCGTTGACCGAGATCGTGCCCTCGTCCGGCTTCTGCATGCCGTAGAGGATCTTCATCAGCGTGGACTTGCCGGCGCCGTTCTCGCCCACGAGGGCGTGCACGGTGCCGCGGCGCACGGTGATGTCGATGTCGTGGTTGGCGACGACCCCGGGGAATCGCTTGGTGATGCCGCGGAGCTCTACGGCGTGGGTGGTGGGACTGCTGGACGCGTTGATGGCGCACTCTCCCTAGACAGCAGCGGAGGAGCAGGGGGGCGGAGAAGCAGGGCGGTGGTGGCGAAAACTACCGTGCCGACGCGCTCACTTCGCCGGGCTACGCGCGTAGCATCGCCAAACTGTTCTGCGGACGGCCGGCTTGGCCGTCCGGTGGTCGGGCGGCGGGGTCGCCGTCCTGCGGTGGGGGCGGCGGAGTCGCCGTCCTCACGGGGGTGGTGGGGGCGGCCAGGGCCGCCATTACCGTTCCGGCGGCCGGGGCCGCCTTTGCGGTGTTCCGCGGGAGGGGTGGCGCGGGGTGCGCCGCCGCTTCGCGGACAGTGAGCGGGGCCCGGGTGGCCGAAGTCCCCCCGGGCCCCGCTCGACCGCCGTGTCAGAGGGTGGTCGGCACCTTGATGGAGCCGTCCACGATCTTCTTCTTGGCCTCGTCCAGCTTGGCCTGGATGTCCTTGAGGTGGTCACCCGTGGTGGTCAGGCTGACCCCGTCCTCGGCCAGCGAGTAGGAGTTGGTGCCGGTCTTCGGCTTGCCGTCCTTGACCGAGGTGATCAGGTCGAAGACGCCGCTGTCGACGTTCTTCACCACCGAGGTCATGATCGAGTTGCTGTACTTGGCCAGCGCCGGGTCCTTGGCCTGGTCCGAGTCCACGCCGATCGCCCAGGTGCCGGGCTTGGCGGCGACGGCCTCGATGGCACCGGCGCCCGAGCCGCCCGCGGCGGCGAAGATGACGTCCACACCCTTGTCGAGCATGCCCTTGGCGGCGGCGCGGCCCTTGTCCGGGGCGCCGAAGCCGGAGAGGTCGGTACCGGTGGAGAGGTACTGGACCGTCACGTCGGCCTTGGGGTTGGTGTCCAGGGCGCCCTTGCGGAAGCCGGCCGCGAACTTCTTGATCAGCGGGAGGTCCACACCGCCGATGAAGCCGACCTTGCCGTCCTTGGACTTCAGCGCCGCGGCCACACCCGCGAGGTAGGAGCCCTGCTCCTCGGTGAAGACGATGGAGGCGACGTTCTTCTGCTCGGAGGCCGAGTCGATCAGACCGAAGGTCGTCTTCGGGTACTTGGCGGAGACCTTGTCGATCGCGTCCTTGTACGCGAAGCCGACGCCGATCACCGGGTTGTAGCCGCCCTCGGCGAGGGAGGCGAGGCGCTGCTCGCGGTCGGCCGGGGTCTCACCGCTCTTGGCGGTCAGCTCCTTGGTCTCGGCCTTGTACTCGGCCTTGGCCTTGTCCAGGCCGCGGGCCGCGGAGTCGTTGAACGAGTTGTCGCCACGGCCGCCGACGTCGTAGGCCATGCCGACCTTGAGCTTGCCCTCGTCAGAGCCGCCGGCCTCCGTGGAGGACTGGCCGCAGGCGGTGGCGGTGACGGCGAGTGCCGCGGTAAGGGCACACGCGGCGGTGATCTTGGATACCCGGCGCACGAGGAGGGGTCCCTTCAGGATGACCGAAAGCGCCTCTTCCGGCGCTGGTTTCGCGGCGATCGTAACGCGCGTAGATGTCAGTTAAAGACCTGTTCAGCAGTCGTTATCGATTCGTCGCGGATGGAGACGCATTGCCACCGTGGGTGACGCCTCGGGCGCTATCGGCCACGGAGCGCGATGCCGGAGGGGGCAGCTTTCGGACACGCTGAGTGAGCGGGGCGGGGTGCGGGGGGGCGAGGCTACGGGGGGGGTGGGGGTTACGGAGAGGGGCGGGGCGCCCGGTCGCGCGCCCCGCCCTCTCCGTAACCGGTCGGCCTCCGGGCCTCACACCACCGGCGGCGGCTCCATCAGCGCGGCGGCCGTGAACAGCTCCACGCCGACCTGGATGGCGCGTTCGTCCACGTCGAAGTTGCCCCGGTGCAGATCGAGTCGGGCGCTGTCGCCGGGGCGGCGGACGCCGAGGCGGGCCATCGCGCCGGGGACGTGCTCCAGGTACCAGGAGAAGTCCTCGCCGCCCAGGCTCTGCTCGGTGTCCTCCACCGACTGCGGGCCGAAGCGCGCGGTCATCGCGTCGTGCAGATGCTGCGCCACCTCGGCGTCGTTGACCACCGGCGGGACGCCCCGGACGTACTCGATCTGGCACTTGGCGCCGTGCAGCTGGGCGACCTCGTCGATCGCCGCGTACACCTGGTCCGGCGCGTCCCGCCAGGCGGACAGCTCCAGGCAGCGGACCGTGCCGCCCAGTTCGGCACGCTGGGGGATGACGTTGGGGGCGTGGCCGGCCTCGATACGGCCCCAGGTGAGGACCAGTCCGGAGCGGGCGTCCACCCGGCGGGCCAGCAGCGCGGGCGCGTCGGCGGCGACCCGGGCCACCGCGGTGACCAGGTCGGTGGTCAGATGCGGGCGGGCGGTGTGGCCGCCGGGCCCGTCCAGGACCACATCCAGCCGGTCGCAGGCCGAGGTGATCGGCCCGGTGCGCAGCCCGATCCGGCCCACGTCCACCCGGGGGTCGCAGTGCAGGGCCATGATCCGCCCGACACCGTCCAGCACCCCGGCGTCCACCGCGGTGATCGCGCCGCCCGGCATGACCTCCTCGGCCGGCTGGAACACCAGCCGGACCGGGTGCGGCAGCAGCCCGCGCTTCTCCAGGTCGGCCAGCACCAGCCCGGCGCCGAGCACCACCGTGGTGTGCACATCGTGCCCGCAGGCGTGCGCCCGGTCGGGGACGGTGGAGCGGTACGGGACGTCCGTCTTGGTGTCCGGGATGGGCAGCGCGTCGATGTCCGCCCGCAGCGCCAGCATGGGACGTACGCCGTCCCAGGTGCCGATGTCGCAGATCAACCCCGTACCGCCGGGCAGGACCCGGGGACACAGCCCGGCCGCCTCCAGCCGCGCCTTGATCGCGGCGGTGGTGCGGAACTCCTGGAAGCCCAGCTCGGGATGCATGTGCACATCCCGGCGGAACGCGATCAACTCGGCGCGCAGCGACTCGGGCAGCGTGCCGAGGAGGGGCGTTCCGCCCGGATCGTCGGTTTCGGGGTCGCGGGACATCAATTGGTTCACCCATGAAAGGGTAGGCGTGATTCGGGCCCAACTAACGTGTGATCTACAAAACTTCAGCCCTGAAGGGGAAAGAAAAACCCGTCCGGAGGGCTTGACGGCCGTTTGGGGTGGGTAAGCTCACGCGTTTCCGCCCCGAAGCCGGTCAAACGTTCCCATTGCGGGAGAAGTGCGCGGGAAGTGCGGCAGGTGACCGAAGGACAGCGTGTGGTGACGATCGAGCGCCCTCCGTACACCCCCTGTGCCGCCGGGTGACCGAAAGTGCGCCCCGGTGCCGGGTGACCGGAAACGCGCCCCTCCCCCCGGGGCACGCCGGTCACGCCTCCGCCGCGCGGTGCGTTCCGGTGAAGGGGATGCCGTGGGCGGCCCGGGCGGAGTCGGCGACTCCGGCCAGGAAGCCGCGGGCCCGGTCGGTGACCGTGGAGCGGAGCCACTCCGGGGCTATCGGGCAGACCCGGATCGACACCCCGTCGCCGGCCAGCACCAGCGGCAGGGTGTGCACCACGGTGGACGGGAAGCTGAGCACGGTCCGGGCCACGGGCCCGCGCCGGGCGATCAGCTCCAGCGGCAGATCAGGGCGGACGATCTCCAGCCCGGTCTCCACCGCGATCCGGTGCAGCTTCTCCGCGCTCTCCCGGCGGTGCGCGAAGTAGCGGCGGCCGCCGTGCGCCACGGCCAGCGCCCCGACCGCCGCGGTGTAGCGGTCCAGGTCCACCACCCCGGTCTCCACCAGCGAGGTGCCCACCAGGTCGGCGCCCTCGGTCAGCCGGGGCGGGCCGAGCCGGGAGCGGGTCCAGACGAATCGGTTCTCCGTGATCACCGTGCCCTCCGGGGCCGCCTCGACCGGCAGCGCGGTGAACACCTCCACCTCGCGGCCCCGCCCCGGCGCCAGCTTCCGCCGGGCCAGCGCCGCCAGCGGGGCGAGCGCCAGCTCGCGGGGCCCGCGGCCGCCGCGGCGGTGCCAGCGCACCAGCCTCTCGCCGCGGGCCAACTGCGCCAGGTACTCCAGCGTCGCCGTACCGTCGTCCACCACGGTCAGCCGCCGCGCCCCGAAGAGCGCCAGCAGCAGCTGCACGTACCGCGAGAACGGGTCGCCGACCACCACCCGCTCGGCGTGGGAGATCAGCGGGCCCAGCTCGCGCAGCGCCTGGAGCACGGCGACCCCGTCCTCCCGGGCGTCCTGCCAGCGCACCGCGTACCCCTCGTCCCGGGCCAGCCCGGCGATCCGCCGCAGCTGGCCCCGGGACATCGGGTCGACCGGCGAGAGCACGACCACCTCGGGCCGCGCCCCGCCGGCGTGCGCCCACTCCAGCACGTTCAGGAACTGGACCGGGCTCTCCACGAAGGCGACCGGTGACCCGGCCTCCGTACCGCGGCGGACGGCTGTCATACCGCGGCCGCGACGCGCCGGAGCTTCTTCATCGGACCGAGCTCCGAGTCGTAGACCTTCTTCACGCCGTCGCCGAGGGCCGCCTCGATGGTGCGGATGTCGCGCACCAGCCGGACCAGGCCCTGCGGCTCGACGGAGGCGGCCTGGTCGGAGCCCCACAGGGCGCGGTCCAGGGTGATGTGCCGCTCCACGAACGTGGCGCCGAGGGCGACCGCGGCCAGCGTGGTCTGCAGGCCGGTCTCGTGGCCGCTGTAGCCGATCGGGACGTTCGGGTACTCGCGGTGCAGGGACTCGATGACGCGGAGGTTCAGCTCCTCGGGCACCGCCGGGTAGGTGGAGGTGGCGTGGCACATCACGATGTTGTCGCTGCCCAGCACCTCCACCGCGTGGCGGATCTGGCGCGGGGTGGACATCCCGGTGGAGAGGATCACCGTGCGGCCGGTGGCGCGCAGCGCGCGCAGCAGCTCGTCGTCGGTGAGGGAGGCGGAGGCCACCTTGTGGGCGGGCACGTCGAACTTCTCCAGGAAGGCGACGGCCTCGGTGTCCCACGGGGAGGCGAACCAGGCGATACCGCGCTCCTCGCAGTGCGCGTCGATGGCGCGGTACTCCTCCTCGCCGAACTCCACCCGGTGCCGGTAGTCGATGTAGGTCATCCGGCCCCAGGGGGTGTCCCGCTCGATGTCCCACTGGTCGCGCGGGGTGCAGATCTCGGGGGTGCGCTTCTGGAACTTCACGGCGTCGCAGCCGGCCTCCGCGGCGGCGTCCACCAGCGCCAGGGCCTTGTCCAGGTCGCCGTTGTGGTTGATGCCGATCTCGCCGGTGATGTAGACGGGCCGACCGGGGCCGACGGGGCGGTTGCCAAGGGTGCGCAGACGGTTGTCGCTCATGGGGGTTCTTTCCTTACTCAGGGACGTACGAGGGGGGACGTGCGGATCTACGGAAAGGAGGGGGGTCAGGGGGTGGCGGGGGCGGCCGGGTGGTCGAGGGTGGGGCCCAGCAGCCAGGCGGCGATCTCGCGGATCGCGCCCTCGCCGCCGGGTGCCGCGGTGACGGCCCGGGCGGCGGCCCGTACCGCGTCATGGGCGCTGGCCACCGCCACCGGCCAGCCGACCAGGGCGAAGCAGCCCAGGTCGTTGGCGTCGTTGCCCGCGTAGAGCACCCGGGTGGGGTCCACGCCCTGCTCGTCGCACCAGCGCTTGAGCGCCAGGTCCTTGCGGTCCACGCCGTGCAGTACGGGGACGCCGAGCTTGCGGGCGCGGGCGGCGACCACCGGGTTCTGCTCGGTGGAGAGGATCAGCAGCCGCAGCCCGGAGCGGCGCAGCGCGGCGGTGCCGAGGCCGTCGCCGCGGTGCACGGCGACGAACTCGCGGCCGTCGGCGTCGATCAGCACCCGGTCGTCGGTCTGGGTGCCGTCGAAGTCCAGGACGACCGCGTCCACGTCGGTCAGGGTCGGGGTGGACACCGGGTCCAGCAGCGGGGCGAGCACCCGGGCGCGGGCCAGGTCGTGCGGGTCGTCGATCTCCAGCACCCGCGCCGGGTCGGTGACGGCCAGCGCGGTGCGGCCGAAGAAGCGGTGCCGGTGGGTACGGAACCCGGCCGCGTCCATCGCGTACGCGGCGCCGGTCTCCAGATACTCCGGCTCCCGGTCCTGGCGGCGGGGGCGGTGGGCCTTGTCGTGGTTGACCCCGACCGCGTTCCCGTCGGTACGGGGGGCGGCGGGGGCGGAGGCGGAGACCGGGGCCCGGTCGGCGGTGACCCCGTGGGCGCCGGAGGCGCCAGCGGCGGTGGCCATGGCGCGGTCGGCGCCGGCATCGGCGCCCGGGGCGGAGGCGGTGGCCCCCGGTACGCCGGAGGCGCTGCTGGCGGCCCCTTCCGCGCCGAGGGCGTCGGCCCCCGGGGCGCCCGGGGCGTGGGCGGTGCCCGGGGCGGCGGACGCCTCCGCGTTCCCATCGGTACCGGAGGCGGCGGCCCCGGCGGCATCCGTACCGCTCCTCCACAGGAAGCCGTGCGAGGCGGCCGCCGTCAGCGCGGAGTCGGCGCCCTCGTCCAGCACCCGGGCGGTGACCGCGTCCACGTCCTCGGCGGTCAGGAAGGGGCTGGTGCACTGGACCAGCAGGACCACGTCGGCGGCCCGGCCCCGGGCGGCCTCGAAGGTGTCCAGGGCGTGCAGTACGGCGGCCTCGCTGGTGGCGGCGTCACCGGAGAGGGCGGCGGGGCGGTCCACCGGCTCGGCGCCGGCCGCGCGGGCGGCGGCGGCGATCTCCGGGTCGTCGGTGGAGACCACCACGTCGGTCACCCGGGCGGCACCCCGGCAGGCCCGTACCGCCCGGGCCACCAGCGGCACCCCGCCGATCCGCGCCAGGTTCTTCCCGGGCACGCCCTTGGAGCCGCCCCGGGCGGGTATCACCGCCAGCACCAGCGGGCGGGCGCCCGGCTCCGGGGTGGCCACCAGCGGGCGGTTCGGTTCAGGGGTGGTGGTCACAGCTCTCCCAGGCGGCGGATCACCGGGGCGACGCGCTGCACCCCGTGGCGGTAGGCCCCGCGTGCGGCGTCCCGCAGCACGCGCCGGGCCCGGGAGGGCGCCGGAGACGGCGGGGCATCCAGACGGTGGCGGGCCAGCACGCCCGGCAGGTAGCCGGGGGCGGTGGCCGTCGTGTAGTAGGGCCGCGGCGGCGGCAGTACGGGCTCCCCGAGCAGGGTCAGCACCCGGTCGCGGGCGGCGTCGAAGGCCCGCTCGTAGGAGGGGGAGGAGCCCGCCGGGTGGACGCCGTGGTCGGCGAGCCACTCCCGGTCCGGCTTCGGGCGGTGGTCCTCGTCCAGGTGGTCGAAGGAGGCCAGCAGCCCGGAGCCGATGAAGTGGTGGTTGCCCAGGGCCTCGCGGACCCCGAAGTCGGTGAGGATCGCGGTCGGCACGCCCCGGTGCAGGGACTCAAGCGCGGCCGTGGAGGAGACGGTGACCAGCAGGTCGGTGCGGTCCAGCAGCTCGCCCATGTGCCCGTAGGCGAGGACCAGGTTGGGCGGCAGCGGGCGGCGGGCGGCCAGCCGCTGGTACGGCAGCTCCTCGATGTGCGTGGTGTGCTCGCCCGGCTTGGAACGCAGCTTCAGCACCACCTCGCGCCCCGGGTGCAGCTCGGCGTGGCGGACCAGCCGGTCCAGCAGATACGCCCGTTCGGCCCGGCTGGCCGGCACCGACGGCTGGGCGGCGAAGACCAGGGTGTCCCGGCCGGACTCCGGCGTGTACGGGGCTCCGCCGAGGAACGGCAGCGCGGCCCGGACGACCGCCGAGGCGTCGGCACCCACCCCCTGGTACACCGCGCGGAAGCGGCGGGCGTCGGCGGCCGAGTTGGCCAGCACCACATCGGCGCCGTGCCGCAGCAGCAGCCCGTCGGCCAGCTTCTCGTAGACCACCCCCACATACCCGGTGACGATCACCGGGCGGCGGGCGAGGCCGAGCGCGGCCACTCCGTGCAGCACCGCCTGGACGGTTCCGCCGACCAGGGCGAGCACGACCACGTCGTACCCCTCGTCGGCGAGCACCCGCAGGAACTCCGCCCCGGTCACCTCGCGGGGCGCCGGCCCACTGCCGCCCGCCGCCGCCCCGCTGCCCGCCGTCTCGGCGAGCTGGCGGGCGGTGGGAGTGGCGCGGCCCCGCAGGAGGTAGCCGTCCGGCCGGGTACCGGCCGGGGTGATGCGGCGCGCGGTGAGGGCGCCCCATTTCCATCGGGTGTCGGAGTCGGCGAGCACGGCGACCCGCACCGCCTCTCGGTTGGGTGATGGCACGCCGAGGACGTTAGGAAGGCACCGGCCCCGGCGGCCCAACTACGCCGCAACAAAGGGTGAACAGCGTTTTGCCGGAACCGAGTTGGCCACGGTGCCGCCCACTGTTCACCGTCCGGCCGCCTCCCGGTGGGCGCCCGTGGCGGACGGCCTGCCTAGCGTCGTGCCCGTGGTCAAGCTCTCCGTCGTCGTGCCGTTCTTCAACGTGCAGACATACGTCTCCGACACCCTGCTCGCGTTGCGCGCCGACGCCCGCGAGGACATCGAGTTCCTCCTCGTCGACGACTGCTCGACGGACCGGACACCCGACATCCTCAAGCGGGCCGCCCGCGAGCTGCCCGGCGCCCGGCTGCTCACCCACGAGGTGAACAAGGGCCTGGCCAGCGCCCGCAACACCGGGCTCGACGCGGCCCGCGGGGAGTATCTGGCGTTCCTGGACGGCGACGACTGGACGGCCCCGGGCCACTTCACCGGGCTGCTGGCCGCCATCGAGGAGCTGGGCTGCGACTTCGTCCGCACCGACCATGTGGTGTGCACCGGCAAGGCCCGCAAGATCGCCCGGGTGCCGGTCGGCCGGCGAGGGGTGGTCCTGAAGCCCCGGGAGGCGATACTCCCCGCCGACCGCTCCACCTCCGTGGACTACCCGTACGCCTGGGCCGGGATGTACCACCGGCGGCTGGCCGACCGCGGGCTGCTGCACTTCACCGACGGGCTGCGCACCGCCGAGGACCGGCCGTGGATCTGGCGGCTGCACCGGGAGGCGGAGTCCTTCGCGGTGACCGGGCCGCGCGGGGTGCCCGGCGGGCTGGGCCTGTTCTACCGGCGCGGGGTCGCCACCTCGCTCACCCAGATCGGTGACGTCCGCCAGCTGGACTTCCTGCGCGCCTTCGACCAGGTGCTCAGCGAGACCGCGGCCGACCGGGACGCCGAACGCCTGCTGCCGAAAGCCGTACGCACCTACTGCGCGATCACCGCCCACCATCTCGGCAACGCCGACCGCTTCGAACCGGCGGTGCTGCGGCAGCTGCGCACCCGCGCCGCGGCGGCGCTGCGCCGGATGCCCCAGCCGATGCTGGACGCCACGCTGGACGCGATGGACGCCGAACGGGCGATACGGCTGCGCAGACTGCGGCGGCGCGCGACCGGCGCGGCCCGGGGCGGCGGCGCCCGCGCGGAGGTGGCGGCATGACCACCCGTATCCTCTGCGCCTCCACCCTCTACGGGGCGGTCACCCTGGCCGCCGCGCTGGACAGCGGCTGCTTCGGCCCCGCCGACCGCACCCTGCTCCTTGTCACCAACAACGCGGCGATACCGGAGACGGCCACCCCGCTGGACCGGATGCCCGGCTTCGAGGCGCTGCGCGACCGGTTCGACGGGGTGCTCTCCTGGAACGAGGCCATCGCCCCCTTCCACCCCTCCGGCTGGAGTCCCCGAGGCGGCGACGTCCCCCTCTGGGAGCGGTATCTGCGGACGCTCTGGGAACTGGGCGACGACCCGGTCGAGTTGGGCGTGGAATCGCTCCAGGTCTCCCCCGCCCTCTCCGTCACCCGGTGCTTCCCCGACGCGCCGATCGATGTCTACGCGGACGGGCTGATGAGCTACGGCCCCACCCGCAACAAGCTGGACCCGCTGGTCGGCGAGCGGGTGCGGCGGCTGCTCCACCTGGACCTGGTCCCAGGGCTGCGCCCACTCCTCCTGGCCGAGTTCGGGACCGTGCCCGAGGTGATACCGACCGCGGCCTTCACCAAGGTGGTGGCCCAGCTGGAGGAGGCCCGCCCGGAGTCGCGGGCCGAGGCGGCCGAACCGGGCGGCGGCGCCCTGATCCTGGGCCAGTACCTCTCCGCCCTCTCCATCCTCACCCCCGAGGAAGAGGCGGAGCTGCATCTGAGCATGGTCCGCGGGGCCGTCGAGCAGGGCCACACCCACCTCCTCTTCAAGCCCCATCCGCTGGCCCCCGCCGCCTGGAACGAGACCCTGGAGCAGGAGGCCGCCGCGCTGGGCGCGGAGCTGACCGTGATCGACCGGCCGGAGCTGGCCGAGGTGCTGCTGCTGCGGCTGCGGCCCGCGCTGGTGGTGGCCTGCTTCTCCACCGGGCTGTTCACCGCGGCCCACTTCTACCGGGTGCCGGTCGCCCGGATCGGCACTGGTCTGCTGCTGGAGCGCCTCACCCCGTACGAGAACAGCAACCGCATCCCGGTGACGCTGGCCGACGCCCTGCTGCCCGACCTGGCGGCCGGCCGCTCCGGCCCGCCGTTCGCCGCCGCCGACCCGCTCGGCCCGGCCTGCGGCAATCTGCCGGGCCTGGTGGCGGCGGTCGGCTTCGCGATGCAGCCCAGGATCCGCCCCGACCTGCGCACCGCCGCCGAGCGCTTCCTCGGCGCCCATCTGGACGAGACCGTCCGCCGCTACTTCAAGCGCCGCCGCCTCACCGCCCTCGGCCTCCCCGGCGGCCTGCCGATGCCCCGCCGCGCGGTGGTCCGCCGCCTCTCCCGGCAGCCCGCCGTCCGCCGGGTGGCACGGCGGGTGCGCAAGGCGGTGGGGAAGTAGGGACGGTTACGGCCGGGGGGGGCGGTACGGCCGGGGGGCACGGCCGGGGGCGGTACGGACTGGGGGCACGGCCCGGGGGGGTACGGGCCGGGTGCACGGCCGGGGGCGGTACGGGCCGGGGGCACGGCCGGGGGGGCGGTACGGGCCGGGGGCGGTACGGGCCGCAGGCCTTTGCCGGCACCGTACCGCCCCCCTTACGGCCCCGGGCCAGTGGTCCGGCGCCCCCGTGGTGCCGGACCACTGATCCGCGGCAGGCAGGCGCCTCAGGCGCGGGTGACCGGCTCCTGGAGTTCGGTCACCCACCGCGTACGGTCCTCCGGCACCTCCAGATACAGCTCCCGGGCGTAACCGGCGGACCGGTAGCCGTTGGCGTCGACCCAGGTGGCCAGGGTCTGCACGGTGGGCAGCAGCGCGTCCATGGCACCGCGGTGCACCACCGTCGCCGCCTCGTCGAGGCCGGGCAGCACGGTGAGCTCGACCCCGGGCACGGCCACGCCCTCGGGCACGGTCATCCCGGCGTGGACGACGATCGAGCCGTCACCCGCGGGCGCGTCCTCGTAGTAGGCCACCCCCGGCCCGTACTCCCGTACCCCGGCGGCGTCCAGCCGCTCGCACAGCTTCTCGTACAGCGGGCCGATGACGGGACCGATCTGATCCGGTCCGAACCCCGCCGCGACGGCGGTCAGCTCGGCCAGCCGTACCGCCGGCACCTTCTTGACCACGACGTCCTGGGTGGACATACGTCCCTCGCTCTCGATGGCCCGGAGCCTCGCCGCGACGCCCGCCAGCCGCGCGGCCGCCTCCGCCATGGCGCTCTCCAGCTCGGCCTGGCGCAGCCGCAGCATCCCGCGCAGTTCCTCGGGGCCGACCTGCTCGTCCAGGATGGCCGCCACCTGTTCGAGGGTGAAACCGAGGTCCTTCAGCGCGATCACGCGGTTGAGCCGGGCGAGCTGGGCCGCCTCGTAGAAGCGGTAGCCGGTGTGCGGGTCGGTGCGGGCGGGGTGCAGCAGTCCGATGGCGTCGTAGTGGCGCAGCATCCGGACCGAGACCCGGCCGTGCCGGGCGAAGTCTCCGATGGTGAACATGACGCCCCCTACGGAACGGCCTGACACGGTGTGAGGGTCAAGCATCGCCCGGAGGGGGCCGGAGAAGAGGGGGCGCGGGCGGGACCGGGGGAACGTGTCCCGCCCGCGCCAGATGCGCTGAGCCGTAGGTACGGGGGGAACCCCGGCTCGATGCGCTGCCGATGACCAGTCGGCTCACTTACTACTGCGCCGGGGCGCCGAAAAACGTCACACCCCTGCGGAGAACTACGACAAAGCGCTGGTCAGCGCGGGTGCGGCGGGGCGCGGTGAAATGAACGGACGGGCCACGGAACCCTCCCGGCCGCGCGTCGGCGCATCCCCCCGACCGCCCCCATCGCCCTTACCGCCCTTGCCCTTACCGTCGTCGCCGTGCCCCCAGCCGCTGCCGGGGAGGCCGCTGCCCGGCAGACCGCTGCCCGCGCCCCCGCCGTCGCCCGTGGGGCCGTCCAGCAGCCGGTCGCAGAACCGCTCGATATTGGCGCGGCCCCGGGCGTCCGACTCCAACGCGGCCTTGCGGCCGTTGTCCAGCTTCCCCGACCGGTAGTCCCGGCAGGCCTGCACGGTCCGCTCCAGCCAGTTCGCGCCCACGCTCGGCTTGGGCTGCTCGCTCCCGCCCTCGCCGGGCTCGGTGCCCTCCGGCTCCTTGTCCTCCTCGGTCCGCTCGGGCACCGGATCCGCCGGGCCGGTGCCACCGGGCCGGGGCCGGCCGGGATCGCGCTCCTGGCTGCCGGTGCTCGGGCCGGGCGGGCTCGACACCGGCGGCCGCCGCCGCTCCGGGGCCTGTGGCACCTCGGGGTCGACCGGCTGAGCGGTGCCGGTCTCGGTCGGCCGGACGGGCGTGGCCGAGTCGGACGGGGCCGGCTCGGCGGAGACGGTGGCGGCGGGCAGCGGTTCGGCGCCCTTGCCGAGCACCGGGAGCACCCCCGTACCGGCGGCGACGGCGACCCCGCCGACCGCGAGCCCCGCCACCGAGGCGGCCAGCCCCCACCGCATCCCCCGCGCCCAGCCCGGACGCCGGGCCGACGGCCGACGGGCCCCCGCACCGGCACCGAGCCGTACCGGACCCAGCTCCGCCCCGCGCGCGGCCTCGCTGCCCGCGGTCGTCTTTCGTCCCGCCCGGAAGGCGGCCAGCGCGGCGTCCTCGCCCGGCAGCTCCCGCCCGGGCGTGGGCCGCGGGGCATGGGCGGCCCGGACCGCCGCCAGCGCCTCGGCGAGCCGCCGCGCCCGCTCCGCGGAGGTTCCGGAATCACCGGGGTCGACGGGGTCGACGGGGGTCGGGAGGCCGACGCGGTCACCGCGCAGCAGCCTCTCCGCCACGTCATGGTCGAGCCATGCGTTCCGCTCGTCGGCCATCACAGTTCCTTCTGCGTCCGCGAGCGCCAATGCGTCACACCGGTGCGGGCCATGGACCCCACCCGCTGCCTGCGCTGCGGCGGTACGCCCTCCAGCGGGCCCGCCGGGTCGGTGACGCCACCGGAGGCGGCGCGGCCGCCCGGGTCCATCAGCTCGGCGAGCCGCTTCAGCCCGCGGTGCGCGGCCGTGCGCACCGCCCCGGGCCGCTTGCCCAGCGTCTCGGCCGCGCTCTTGGCGTCCAGCCCCACCACCACACGCAGGATGACGGCCTCCGCCTGGTCCTGCGGGAGTTGCGCTATCAGGTTCATGGTGCGGCCGGTGGCCAGCGCCTCCATGGCCTCGTCCGCGGTGTCGGACTCGGCCGGCTTGTCGGTGAGCTCTGTCTCGTCGCCGCCGATGGCGGGGCGCCGGCCGCGCATCCGCAGGTGGTCCAGGGCCCGGTTGCGGGCGATACGGGCCGTCCAGCCGCGGAACCGGTCGGCGTCCCCGCTGAACCCGCCGAGGTCGCGGGCGATCTGCAGCCAGGACTCGGAGGCCACGTCCTCCGCGTCGGCGTCGCCCACCAGCGTGCGTATGTAACCGAGCAGCCGCGGGTGTACGGCGCGATACACAGCACGGAACGCGTTCTCGTCACCGTCCTGTGCCGCGAGCACCGCGGCGGTCAGCTCCGCGTCGTCCCCCAGCACTTCCCTTTACCTGTCCATCATCGCGGCGGGTCACCCACCGCCGCCTCGCGCGGCGCGCAGCAGCACGCTACGTGGTCATCCGGCATCACGTCCATGTCCAGTAGAACGTGCAACATTCTCCCCCGGCCCCCGTCCACGGCCGGTGTGACAGAAAACGCAGCCTCGGCGCTGAAGGGAGTACGGGGCCGTACCGCGGGCCCGTGGACGACCGGGGCCTCTCCTGTGGGGGGTGGCGGCCCCGGTCGTCTGTAGTTTCCGGGCCCGTCCC
Organism: Streptomyces sp. NPDC046887; assembly: GCF_040644755.1. Classification (NCBI taxonomy): domain Bacteria; kingdom Bacillati; phylum Actinomycetota; class Actinomycetes; order Kitasatosporales; family Streptomycetaceae; genus Streptomyces; species Streptomyces sp. NPDC046887. The sequence goes on along the minus strand of NZ_JBEYXH010000021.1, from coordinate 4,617 downwards.
GGCCCAGACCGCGATCACTCCGCCGGTCCGGGGCCCTTCCGCCGGTTGGCCTGGAATCGCGCCTTCTTCTCGCGGTTCCCACAGGTGTTCATATCGCACCAGCGGCGGGTGCGGCTCCGGCTGGTGTCGAAGAAGGCGGCCCGGCAGGTCGGTGACGCGCACAGGGCCAGCCGTCCGTCCCGTTCGCCCGTGATGACGCTGATCGCATCGGCGGCGATCACGCCCAGAGCGTCCTCCACGCGAAGCGCCGCGCCGGGGTCCGCGCCGAGCCGCCACCGCCGCTCGCCCTCGGGTGTCAGGGTCGCCACCGCCCGGCCGTGGGCGCTGCGGTCGTTGATGACCCGCACGGCGGAGGCGGGCAGGGGGTCCTGGAGCGCGGCCGCCGTCGCGGCGGCATGGATCGACTCCCTCAGCTCCCGGGCGAGGTCGAGCTGGGCGGGGGTGCAGGAGTCCACGTCGAGGCCGTACACCGCCAGCCAGTCGACCAGTCGGTGCGGCACCGGGATGCGCTCCACGGCGTCGCCATGACGCTCGGACAGGGTCCCCGTGAAGCTGGTCGCCAGCACGCTGCCGAGGCGGAAGTCAGGGAACTCAGCACGCATGGAACCACCATAGCCGGTTGCGACCTGACCTCGATCACTGTTAGAACCGTCTAAGCCGGTTCCACCGTGAATCAGGAGGTCGATCTCATGCCCCGCCCCACCAGCGATGTGTACGCCTTCGAAGCCCGCGCGACTGACGCCGACCTCGATGATCTGCGCGCGCGACTGGCCGCGGCGCGACTACCGGAGGCCGAGACGGTCCACGGCGCCGCGCCCGGCCCTCGCCGCTGGGACCAGGGCGTTCCGCTGGCCGACCTCACCGACGTCGTGGAGTACTGGCGCACCGGGTACGACTGGCGGTCGTTCGAGGAGCGCCTCGACCGGATCGGCCAGTTCCGCACCACCGTCGACGGTCTGGGCATCCACTTCCTGCACCGCCGGTCGGCGCGCGCGGACGCCACCCCGCTGCTCCTGACGCACGGCTGGCCGGGCAGCGTCGCCGAGTTCGTCGACGTGGTGGACGAGTTGGCGGATCCGGCGGACGCGGACGCGCCCGCGTTCCACGTCGTGGCCCCGTCGCTCCCGGGCTTCGGCCACAGCGACAAGCCGGCCGCCACCGGGTGGGGGACCGAGAAGATCGCGGCCGCATGGGTGGAGCTGATGGGCAGGCTCGGTTACGACCGGTTCGCGGCCCATGGCGGCGACTGGGGCGGGGTCATCACCACGGTCCTCGGCGGCAGGTTCCCCGAGCACGTTCTCGGCATCCACTCCACCCTCGCGCAGGCACCGCCCGGGCTGTCCATGGACGGGCTGACGGCGGAGGAGCGCCGGTGGGCCGAGGAGACCCGCCGTTTCTGGCGCCACCGGGCGGCGTACGCCAAGCAGCAGGCGACCCGGCCGCAGACCATCGGCTACGGGCTCGTGGACTCACCGGTCGGGCTGCTCGCCTGGATCCTGGACAAGTTCGCCGAGTGGTCCGACACCGAGGACAGCCCGTTCGAGAGGATCTCCCGGGACCGCGTCCTGGACGACGTCACCCTGTACTGGCTGACGCGGACCGGCGCTTCGGCGGCCCGTATCTACTACGAGAGCCACGACTCGCTCGATCCCGAGCTGCGGGTGGACGTCCCGGCCGCCATCACCATGTACCCCCGTGACATCGAGAAGTGCCCGCGCCCCTGGGCCCAGGAGCGGTACCGGCAGATCGTCCGCTGGAACGCACCCGAGCACGGGGGGCACTTCCCCTCGCTGGAGGTGCCCGAGTACTTCGTCCAGGACTTGCGGGAGGGCCTCGCGGCAGTGCTGGCCGCGCACGGCCGCCGCGGGTAGCCCGTAGGCCGAGCCCGCCCGGCGCCTCAGTCCCGCCTGATCTCCGCCAGGATGCCGGTGGCGCCCTGGTCGAGCAGATCGGCCGCCACGGCGGCGCCGAGCTTCTCCGGGCCGTCGACCGGGCCCGCGCCGACGGCCGTCACCTGCCGGTCACCGGTCAGCGAGGTGACGGTGGCGGAGAGGTGCAGCAGTCCGTCGTCGCCGATCCGGCCCCAGGCGCCGACTGGTACGGAGCACCCGCCGTGCAGCTCGGCCAGCAGGGCCCGCTCGGCCCGCACACACGCGTCGACCTCAGGGTCCCCGGTCCGCGCCAGCAGTTCGGCCGCCGGGGATCCGGTGCGGACCTGGATGCCGAGCGCACCCTGCCCCGGGGAGGGCGGGAAGGCGAGGGGGTCGAGCACCTCGTGCACCTCGGGGGTCAGACCGAGCCGGCTCAGCCCCGCCGCGGCGAGGACCACCGCGTCCAGCGGGCCCCTGGTGGCCTTGGCGAGCCGCCCCGGAACGTTTCCGCGGATCGGCTCCACCCGGAGGTCGGGGCGCAGCGCCAGGAGCTGCGCCACCCGGCGCGGGGCGCCGGTCCCGACCCGAGCCCCCGGCCGGAGGCCCGCGAGCGTGGACCCGCACAGCACATCCCGTACGTCCTCACGCGGGCCGGGCGTCGTCAGCAGCAGCGTGCCCGCCGCGACCGAGGTGGGCAGGTCCTTCAGCGAGTGCACGACCACATCGACCGCCCCGCCCAGCAGGGCCGCCTCCTGGTTGCTGGAGAACGCGGACCCGCCCGCCGTCCTGGCGACCTCCGCGAGCGTCGGGGTCACCCGGTCCCGGTCGCCGCCCTCCAGGATGGTCTCCCGCTTGAAGGCCACCCCGGGAAACCGCTCGGCGATCGGCGCCAGCCACTCCGCGACCTGCGCCCTCGCGAGCCTGCTGGCTCGGGAACCGATGCGTACCACGTCGCCCATTCGGGTCAACTCCTCCGCCGGCGGGATGTGTTGACCGGCCACCCTACTGACACCGGAAGCAGGCGGATTCCGACACCTTGTCACCAAAGGCGAGGCTGCCGATGGCGTTCCCACCGCGCCCTCACGGCGGGAGGGCGCGGCTGGGGTCACCCTCCGTAGAGGGTGGCCAGGTCGACCAGAAGGAGATCGGCACGGCGGTCGGCCAGCTCGACCAGGTCGGGGTGGAAGCCGTGCAGGGAGTACAGGGCCAGCGTCGTGGCGGCGGTGTCGTACCCCTGGTCGCCCAGCAGGGTACGAATGCGTTCCAGGCGTTCCAGGTCACCGGTTCCACGGCGGGCAGCGGTCGCCTTGGCCTCGCCCAGCAGGGCGATCCTCGCGCGAGGAGCCTGCGGGCGCTCGCCGGCAGCGAGAGCGACGACATCGACCTCGTGCTTCGTCCGGGCGGCCGGGTCGGCGACCTCGGTGGTACCGACCGGGCCGGGCAGTCCCCCGGGCAGCAGGGTGTGGGCGTATCGACGGGTGAAGTCGCGGGCCAGGTCCTCGAAGTGCGGCCCGAGGATCTTGGAGTTGAAGGTCGGAGCAGCCTGCTGCCACACCTGCTCGGCGAACCCCTGCTCCACGGCGGCGGCCTGCGGGAGGGTGATGAGCTGGTTGAAGCGGATAACGGGGTCGGCAAGGGTGATCACGGGATGCCTGGAGCGGAGGATGTCCTGTTCCCGCCGGACGTAGCCGGTTGATTCCAGCACTCCGAGCGGATGGGCGACGGCGTTGCGCGGGCGCTCCAGGGCCGCACCGATCTTGCTGGGGGTGGTCGCTCCGTGCGCGATCGCGGTGAGCATGTCGTAGTACAGCGTGTGCTGGGTGATCCTCGGATCCTCGCGCAGCAGGTACTCGGTCTCGGTACGCGAGTACACCGCCCGCCCCGGGTCGAGCAGCGTCCGGGTGAGCCAGGTGTCGAAGCCGTCGTCCGGGTGCGGCCGGGCAGCCACCGGCCGGTACCCGGGGGCCCCGCCCAGGACCGCGTGCACCTTGAGCGCGGTCAGCGGGTCGGCGATCTGCCAGAAGGCACGGCTGTCGCGGTAGTCGAAGGCGCCCAGCCGCAGATCGACCACGGCACGTCCGCGCAGCGGCTTGGTCCCCGAGAGCAGCTCGTGCATGACGCTCATCGCAGAGCCGCACAGGACCAGCCTCGGCCCCGGACCGGCACCGGGCCGGGCGCCTCGCTGGCGTTCGTCGTAGAGCTGTTGCAGCAGGCCCGGGATCTCCGGCGAGTGCTGGAGCAGGTACGGCAACTCATCGATCACCAGCAGCGGGTGCGACGAGCGGGTGGTCACGTCCAGGGCGCTGGACAGCACGTCACGCCAGTCGGTCAGCCGGAGGCTCCCCGGCCGCAGACCGGCGTGGGCGGCGACCGCTTCACTGAACCGCTGGATCGCGGGCAGCCGCCCCTCCTCCCGGACGGCCGTGACATACAGTCCGCCGACCTGCTCGGACAGTGCTTGCAGAAGGTACGACTTCCCGTACCGCCGCCGCCCCGACACAATGCCGAGCCGCATCGCCGGATCCGGGTCGGCGAGGAACTCCGCGAGCAGGCTCCACTCGCGGTCCCGGTCGACCACGTCGTCCGGCTTGATCGGCACACTGTTGCTCACTCGGTCTCCCGACAAGTCCACTACGACGGTTTACGTCTAAGTCTACTTCGACACTTTTCCAGCGGATGCGGATAGACCCGGCACGGGCGCGGAAACGGCCACGGCCGGCCGCGGCCCGGGGGTCCGGGTGCGGCC
>NZ_JBEYXH010000020.1:0-127056 GCF_040644755.1 Streptomyces sp. NPDC046887 | reverse complement strand
TGTCCGGTGGACTGCATCTACGAGGGTGATCGCACCCTCTACATTCAGCCCGACGAATGCATCGACTGCACGGCCTGCGAATCGCCCCGAAGAGCCGTGAGGAGCCGGCCCCCGAGGGGCCCGACTCCGGGCGCCGTCAGCCCTTCAGCGAAGCCATCCACGCCTCGACCTCGTCGGACCGGCGGGGGAGCCCGTCCGACAGGTTCCGGTTGCCGTCCTCGGTCACCAGGATGTCGTCCTCGATGCGGACGCCGATGCCCCGGTACTCCTCGGGCACCGTCAGGTCGTCGGCCTGGAAGTACAGGCCCGGCTCGACGGTCAGGCACATGCCCGGCTCAAGGGTGGTGTTCACATAGTTCTCGGTCCGTGCCACCGCGCAGTCGTGCACATCCATGCCCAGCATGTGCCCGGTGCCGTGCAGGGTCCAGCGGCGCTGGAGGCCCAGCTCCAGGACCTTCTCCACATCCAGGTCGCCGAGCAGGCCCCAGGCCACCAGCCGCTCGGCCAGCACGCGCTGCGCGGCGTCGTGGAAGGCGCGGTACGGGGCACCCGGGGTGACCGCCGCGATGCCCGCCTCCTGGGCGTCGTAGACGGCGTCGTAGATCTTGCGCTGGAGGTCGGTGAAGCGGCCGTTGATCGGCAGCGTGCGGGTGACATCGGCGGTGTACAGGGTGTGCGTCTCCACACCCGCGTCGAGCAGCAGCAGCTCCCCGGAGCGCACCGCGCCGTCGTTGCGCACCCAGTGCAGGGTGGTGGCGTGCGGCCCGGCGGCGCAGATGGAGCCGTAGCCGATGTCATTGCCCTCGACCCGGGCGCGCAGGAAGAACGTGCCCTCGATATAGCGCTCGCTGGTGGCCTCGGCCTTGTCGAGGACGCGGACCACGTCCTCGAAGCCGCGCGCGGTGGAGGCGCAGGCCTTCGCCAGCTCGCCGATCTCGAAGGCGTCCTTCACCAGCCGCGCCTCGGAGAGGTGGATCCGCAGCTCCTCGTCGCGCTCGGCGGTCACCTTGTCGGTGAGCGCGGCCTCGACGGCGGCGTCATGGCCGCGGACGACCCGGACCGGGCCGGTGGCCTCGGCCAGCTGCGCGGTGAGCTCGCGCACGTCCTTGGCGGGCAGGCCCAGCAGCTGCTCGGCCTCGGTCAGGGAGTTGCGGCGGCCGGTCCACAGCTCGCCCATCCCGTCCAGCCAGAACTCGCCGTTCTCGCGGTCGGAGCGCGGCAGCAGGTAGATCGTGGCCTGGTGGCCGTCGGCGGTGGGCTCCAGCACCAGGACGCCGTCGTTGGTGTGGTCGCCGGTGAGGTACGCGTACTCGGTGGCGGGCCGGAAGTTGTACTCGGTGTCGTTCGAGCGGGTCTTCAGGTTGCCCGCGGGGATCACCAGGCGGTCGCCGGGGAACCGGCGCGACAGCTCCGCGCGCCGGGCGGCGGTCCGCTCGGCCTGCGGGATGGGCTCCAGACCGTGCAGCTCCGTGTCGGCCCAGCCGGACTTCATGTTCTCGGCGAGCTCGTCGGAAACGCCCGGGTACAGCCCGTTCTTGCGCTGCTTGATCGGCTCTTCCTCTTCCGGGGTCTCCGGGGTGAGCTCTTCGGCCACGGGTCCGCCTCCTCTTCGATACGTGGGTACGACAGTGAACCCTCGGGCCCATCGTACGGTCGTACGGCCGACCACCCCAGAGGCGTAAGTCCCGCGATCCTGTTCGGCCCAGTCCCGGCCCTGGCGCCGCTCAGTCGAAGCGGGCGGCGAGGAGGACCACGTCCTCGCCCGCGGGGGCGCCGTCCGGCAGCAGGGTGTGCAGGACATGGTCGGCGACGGCACCGGGGTCGGCGCGATCGGCGCGGGGCACGGTCGCCGCGGCGGCGTGCAGCCGGGTGAAGGCCCGGTCCGCCGACTCTCCGGGCCCCCGCAGCAGCCCGTCCGTGTAGAGCAGCACGGTCTCGCCGCTCGCCGGGGCGATCTCCACGCTGGGCGCCTCCCAGCAGGCGAGCATCCCGAGCGGCGCGGACAGCGAGGTCTCCACGAACTCGGTGCGGTGCTCACCGACGATCAGCGGCGGGGTGTGCCCGGCCCCGGCCAGCACGATCCTGCGCCGCTCCGGCTCGGCGTACGCGAACAGCGCGGTGGCCGACCGGGCGCGCTCGGTGAGCCGCAGCATCAGCTCCAGATCGGACAGGACGGCGACCGGGTCCTCGCCCTCCATCACGGCGTACGCCCGCAGCGCGGCCCGCAGCCGGCCCATCGCGGCCAGTGCGCTCGGCCCGCTGCCGGACACCGATCCGACCGCCAGGCCCAGCGCGCCCTCCGGCAGCGGCAGCGCGTCGTACCAGTCGCCGCCGCCCCGCGGCCCGGTGAGGTGCCGGACGGCCAGCCGCACCCCCGGCACATACGGCAGCCGGGTCGGCAGCAGCTCCTCCGCGAGGGCGGCCATCCGGGCCCGGGCCCGTTCCAGCTCCAGCAGCCGGGCCAGGTGCTCGGAGGCGTACCGCCCGTACAGGCCGGCGAGATGGCGGCGGCCCTCGGTGGGCTCGGCCGGCTCGTCGTAGAACCAGACGGCCGCGCCGAGCCGGCCGCCCGCCTCGGCGGCCAGCGGTACGGCGAAGCTCGCGGCGAAGCCGAGCCGCGCGGCGACCTCCCGGTGGCGCGGGTCCAGCCCCGGGTCGCCGGCCAGGTCGGGGACCGCGACCGGCCCGGCGGGCCGTCCGTCGGGCCCCCGCCCGTCGGCGGGCCCGTCCAGCAGCCGGCCGAAGGCGGTGGCCGCACGCGGCACCGTCTCGATGGCGCCGATGTCGCAGTGGGCCAGGCCCAGGCCGACGGTGGACGCCGGGCCCTGGCCGTCGGCCGGCTCCAGTACGGCCAGACCGCGGCGCGCCCCGACCAGTGTGGCGCCGGCCCGCAGCAGTTCGCGGAGGGCCTCGTCGAGCGTCCCGGTGCGGGCGAGTCGCTCGGTGAGTTCGTGCAGGGTGCTCAGATCCGACACCCAGCCGGCCAGCCGGTCCTGGATCAGCGCCCCGGGCGCGGGACGCGGGCCGTCCAGGCCCGGCAAGGGGCCAAGGCCGCCTCCGGCCGCCGAACGACCGGCCGCCGAACGATCGGCCGTCGGGCGATCGGCCGTCGGAGAACCGGCGGATGGTTCCGGGGGCGCTTCCATGGGTCCTTCCGCGGTGCCTTCCGCGGTTCCTTCCGCGAACGGTCCGCCCCGGGCCTCGTCGGCCGCCTCGCCATCGGCCTCGGTGGAGGGGGCGGCCGACGGGGCGGCAGTGTGCGCGGGACAGGGAACGCCGGGATCGAATCCAGCCACTTTGGGCTGGTGAGGGGCGCTCATGGCAGCCGGCTCTCCGATGGGTGCGTCTCGCTGGGAAGCATCGCAAACCCCCATGTCAATCTGCGCCGCTGTCACTGCGTCCACATGTACACGCACACGTAAGGGGATGTCCAGCATTGTCACGACTGGACGCGCGCCAATTGCCGGGCCCACAAGCTGGCCGGAAATTGCCGTACCGGAGCGAGGGCTGCGGTCGACTGAGCACCGTTCGAACGGGGCACCTCCCGGCGGCGAGGCCCATGGGCTTCCCCACGGGAGGGCGTCATCCCGATCCCGCTGGGTACGTACATGTAGGGCAAACGCATGCACATACCCGGCCCCTCAGCGTCCCCGTGTCCGTGTACGTGCGTGCGTCTTCGTGTGCGGACCGATGGTGGCGGGGCGTGCGGGGCCGTGTGGGGCGGGTGGGATCGGCAGGAACCGGGAACGTTCCGGCGGTTCCGACGGATCGCCTGGCTCGCGCCAGGGATACGCCACCCGCGCGCCATGTGTTGAATGGACGGACGGCGGTAGCCGGACTTCGCGACCGGTCGGCGAGCCGGAGCAGTCGAAGCAGTCGAAGCAGTGCAGAGCAGCCGGAACCGCCGCGGCGGTCGGAGCCGTCGAACCGGCTACCACCCGGGAGCCCGACACCGCGGCCGGACGAGTGCGCGGCGCGGCGAACACGCAGTAGGCACGCAGGCAGTGATCACGTAGCAGGCAGCGAAGAGCGAGCGCGGTGGCAGGAGTGCGACCGCACCGCACGGGCCGCGGTAGCGCGGTGCCCGCGCGGCGTCGTGCCCGGTGGCGCGGCGACGGCGATGTGCGCGGATGTGGCGATGTGATGGACGCGCCTTGCGACCAGGTATGTGGTCGTGAGCGCGTGGTAGTGGATGACCTCGGCGTTCAACGGAAAGGAACGAGCGCACATGCGCGAGATCCTCGGAAGGCGACGCAGGCTCCGGCTCCGGCGCGGGAGGAGGCCTGACCATCTCGGCGCGGCCCTCCGGTGCGCCACCGAGTGGGACTGGCCCGTACTCCCCGGCGTGGGACTCATGGCGGCCGGCGGTCGTGGCGACCGCGACCGCGGCTGCGCCTGCCCCGACCCCGAGTGCGCGGTACCCGGCGCGCACCCCTTCGAGCCCGGGCTGCTGGCGGCCACGGGTGACCCCCGGATGGTCCGCTGGTGGTGGACCAACCGCCCGGACGCCCCGATCCTGCTGGCCACCGGCGGCGGCGCGCCCTGCGCGGTCAGCCTGCCCGCCATCGCGGGTGCCCGGGCGCTGGCCGAGCTGGACCGGATGGACATGCGGATCGGCCCGGTGGTGGCGACCCCGACCCGGTGGTCGCTGCTGGTCGCCCCGTACAGCCTGGAGCAGCTCGGCGAACTCCTGTACGCCAAGGACCAGGTGCCCAGTTCGCTGCGGTTCCACGGGGAGGGCGGCTACCTGGTGCTGCCGCCCTCGGACACCGGGACCGGTCAGGTGCGCTGGGAGCGCGAGCCGCTGGCCGGTTCCGCGGCGCCCTGGCTGCCGGATGTGGAGGCCGTGGTGGACGCGCTGGTCGAGGCGAGCAGCAGCGCCCCGGACGGCGGCAGCCGACTCAGGTACTGAGCCCCGCCGAGCCCGGCGGCCGCCGGGCCCCCCGTCCCTGCCGTGCTGCTGCCGTGACGAAGGCGCCCGCCGTCCGTTAGGTCGGCGGGACGGGCGGTGCCGCGTGGGTACCGGCGCGCGATCACCGGCCGCCCGGTTTCCGTCGATATCGTCGGCCTTGGTCCCGTTCGTACCCGCCCTGGCAGCAGGCGCCGGGCAGCAGGCAGGTGGGTGTGTCCTCCCATGAACCGTCGTGTGATCGGATGCGGAGCGGCCTTGGCGTGCGCCGCCCTGTTTCCGGTGATGGCCCACGCCGTCCGCCCCGCCGCCCCGGAGGCCCTGCCCTTGTCCGGATCGGGCCCGGCCGGGTCGACCCCGAGCCACTCACCCGGTACGGCCGTGCGCGCGGCCGCCCCCATGGCACCCGGAGCGCCGTCCCGAGCTGCGGAGGAGGGCGCCCGGGTGGTGGGCTGCGGCCCGGAGGTGTCGTCCCCGGGCGGCGTGGAGGCGCAGACCTGTGTGCAGCGCGACGCCGAGGGCGGGGAGGTCTGGGCCAGGACGTACTACCGCAACGCCACGGGCGCCGAGCTGCGTCTGGTGCTGACGCTGATGGGGCCAGGCGGCCGGACCGTGGAATCGCATTGCGGGGTCCCGGCCGAGGACGATCCGGGAGTTTGCGAGACACCGCGGGAACCGCGTCCGGAGTCGGCCCGGCGGTCGGCTCAGGGCGCCGATCGCGGGGTTAAGCACCGGGAATACGCGGCCGTGGCGGAGTTCGCCGGCAAGGGTCCGAGCGGTCGTTACGAGGATGGTCCGCTACTGCTGCGGTCCGGGAGCAACTCCACGGGTGTCAGGAGTAGTTGAGCGGGGCGGCGGTCCTTCCGGAAGGGGAGCTTCCGCCTCCGCGAAAAATGAAGGGCCCGGTCGCTGGCGACGGGGGATGCACCAGCGACCGGGCTTCCAGCACCGTAACAAGAGATCGGCGGTTCGCAAATTCGATCTCGCTTATTCGGACATAAATTTGTCCGACAGGCAGGGAGCCGTGGCCGAAGTCACCGACCGACCGGGATGTCGCGGCGGAGGACACCGATCGGCGGGGGTGCGGCGGCGAGGGACAGCGGTCGGCCGGGGGTGCGGCGGCGAGGGACAGCGGTCGGCCGGGGCCGGCAGCCCGCCTGACCGCCGAGCCCGGAGACCCGTACGTCGAGCCTCGTGCCCTCGTGCGCCGGAGACTTGCGGGTCTCGCAGCCTGATCACCGAGGCCTGAGCGCCGTGGCCGGCGCCCCGCCCGGAGAGCCGGGCCCCGCCTCCGTACGCAGGTCCGGCGCCCGTGCCCGTACGCGACACCGGCGCCGGTCCCCGTACGCGACACCCGCACTCCGTCCCCGTATGCGACGCCGGCAGTCGCCCCCCCCCGGCCCCCCGGCCCCGCGGCCCCTGGCGGGGCTGGGGGCGGCGGGGCCTCAGCTCAGGGTCACCTGGCGGTTGGTCAGGCCGCTGCGGGCGCGGCGCTCGTCGGCCGTCAGCGGGGCGTCGGCGGCGAGCGCCCCGGCCAGCCGCTCGGCGAACTCGACGGCCGGCTGCTCGCACTCCTTCGCGCTCATCGCGGACGGCAGGTCCCACACCGGGACCATCAGCCCGTGCGCCCGGAAGGAACCGACCAGCCGGGTGGACTCACCGAGCGAGGAGGTGCCGGCCGCGTGCAGCCGGGCGAGCGCGTCGAGCAGCTGCTCCTCGGGGTGCGGCATGACCCACCGCAGATGGTTCTTCTCCGGCGTCTCGCACCAGTACGCGGCGTCCACGCCGGGCAGCTTGACGGTCGGGATGGCCGCCTCGTTGGCCCGCTCCAGCGAGGCCGACACCTCGGCGGAGGCGCCCTCGGCGGACTCCGGCACCCAGAACTCGAATCCCGTGTGCACCACCGGCTCGAAACCCGCGGAGGTGTCCAGCAGGTCCTGGAGGCGCGGGCCCTCGGCCGGCACCCGCTGGGCGGCCACCGGGGAGCCGGGCTGCGCGGTCAGCGCCCGCTGGAGGGTGTCGGCGAGGTCGCGGCTGAGGTCCCCGGACGAGGTGTCGTTCTGCAGGGCCAGCAGCACCGAGCCGTCGTCGCGGCGCAGCGCCGGCCAGGCCATCGGCAGCACGGTCGCCAGGGTCACCGAGGGAACGCCCTCGGGCAGCCCGTCCTTGAGGTGCAGCGGGGCGGTCGCCGCGGGCACCAGCTCGCGCAGCGCGACCCAGTCGCACTCCCCCGGCAGCCCCTCGAAGGGGCGCTGGACCAGCTCGGTCACCGCGTGGGCCGCGGCCCGGCCGTGACAGGCCTTGTAGCGGCGGCCCGAGTTGCAGGGGCAGGGCTCGCGGGCCCCGACGACCGGAATCTCCCCGTCCGTCAGCTGCGGCTGAGGCCTCGCGGCTTTGGTCTGGGGTCGCTTCTTGGCCATGGTGTGGCTACTCCCGTAACGGCGGTGCGGCGGTGCTGTGTCGGGCGCGAGCCTAGCCGCCCCGGCCGCCCGGGCGGGCGAGGGTCACCCCGCGGAACTCCGCGACCGCCACCGCTACAGGACGAGGGGCCGTCACCCGCCCCCGTAGCCCCTGCCCCTGCCCCCGTAGCCCCCGTCGTCAGGGCCCCCGTCCCCGAAGCCGCCGTCCCCGTAGGCGTCGAGGAAGTCGAGGCCGGGGGCGGTGAGCGGTCCGGTGACGCGCGTAGCGAAGTCCTCGCGCCGGTGCCCGCCGTCGAGGACCACCCAGACGGTGACCTCACCGGAGGCGTTGTCCCGTACCCCCCAGCGCTGGGCGAGCGCGTCGATGATGTTCAGCCCCCGGCCGCCGCGCGCGGTCACCGAGGGCGTGGCCGGAACCGGCCGGGTCGGACCGCCCCCGTCCGTCACCTCGACGGTGAGCGCCCCCCGTTCGTCCACACCCCAGGCGGCGCGCACATCGCCGTCGCCGACTTCCCTGTGCCCCAGCGGCCTGCCGTGCCGGCAGGAGTTGCTGAGCAGTTCGGAAAGGACCAGTACCGCGTCGTCGACGACCGAGGGAGTGACGCCGCCCAGGGCCAACTCCTCCCGCATGCGGCGCCTCGCCGCACCCACGCCGGCAGGACCGTGGGGTACGGCCATGCTCGACGACGCCGGCACTTCCTGTGCCACCACGAACGCCACCCCCGAGACCTCCTTTGCCCCACGCCACTCGGTGGATGCCCCAACGGACTGGACCGGAAACCGACGCCCGCTGTGTGCTGTCGCACTCCGGCGTATCCGCCCTTCCCGCCCTTGTCGGATGGCCGCTACCGGCGGTTACGCCCACGCTTCGGAATCCTGCGTTCCGGGCGGGCGGAGTACGGGATTCCGGCGCTCGGATCCGCGCCGTTCACACCCGCGCTCCGGTGTCCGCTCAGGCGCGGCCGAGCTGGGAGAGCACCTGGCGGGGGCGGTTGGTGATGATCGCCTCGACGCCGAGTTCCGCGCACAGTTCGACGTCCGCGGGGTCGTCGACCGTCCACACATGGACCCGGTGGCCGGCCTGGTGGAGGCGTTCGACATAGGAGGGGTGGTTGCGGACGGTACGGATGGAGGGGCCGGCGATCCGGGCCCCCGCGGGCAGCCGTCCGTCGCGCATCCGGCGGGGCGAGACGAACTGCATCAGGTACACGGTCGGGATCTGCGGGGCCGCGGCGGCCACCCGGTGCAGCGAGCGGGCCGAGAAGCTCATGACCCGCACGGGGGAGGTGGTGCCGGTGCGCGGCCGGGTCAGGCCGAAGCGTTCGAGCTGCTGGACCAGCCGCTGCTCGACCTGGCCCGCCCAGCGGGTGGGGTGCTTGGTCTCGACGGCCAGCTCGATCCGGCGCCCGGCGTCGGCGACGAGCGCGAGCAGCCGCTCCAGGGTCAGTACGGAGGTGTACTCCGGGTCGCCCCAGTCCGGGCTCTCGTGCGGGTCCTTCCAGGCGCCGAAGTCCAGCTGGGCGAGGTCGGCCAGCTCCAGCGTGGAGACGGCGCCCCGGCCGTTCGAGGTGCGGTTGACGCGCCGGTCGTGTACGCAGACCAGATGGCCGTCCGCGGTGAGCCGGACGTCGCATTCGAGCCCGTCCGCGCCGTCCTCGATGGCCTTCACATAGGCGGCCAGAGTGTGCTCGGGCGCGTCCTCGGAGGCGCCCCGGTGCGCGACGACCTGGATGGTGTGCTGCCGTGCGTGGGTCACCGCGCCATGGTGCCACCGCCGGACACCGCCCCCGCCGGGCGGGCCCTCCGCCCGGCGGGGGCGGATCCCCGGCGGGCGGACCCCCGGCGGGCAGGTCCCCGGCGGGTCGTCAGGCGGCCCCTCGGCGGGTCCTCCGACGGCCCTTCGGCGGGTCCTCCGGCGACCCTTCCACCAGGCGCCCGTTTTGTCCGTAGTAAAGGATGGGCGGAAGATGCACAGCTCCGGCTTACAGTGGCCTGACGGGCGGTGGGAAAAGCTGACAGCACACAAGACGACGAGTCCTTCGTGCCTCCCGGCGCACCGGCCGCACCACCGTCCGCCGGAGCCGGGGCCGGGAGTGCCCGTCCCCAGGCAGGGCAGGCGCCCGGAAGACGACGTGCCGTGGAACCCGTGGAACCCCGAGGAGAACGAGCTGTGAGCACCGAGAACGAGGGCAACGCGGTCCCGTCCGCCCCGTCGGACCCTCCCACCGTGCCGTCCTCCACCTCCCCTTCCCCTTCCTCTGCCCCGGGGTACCAGGGCGCCGCCCCGGCGTCCGCCGAGGGCCCGACCGCGGCGGACCGCCCGCACCAGGCCCCGCCTCCGCCCCCGGCACACGCCCCGTCCGTGCCGCCGCACGGCGCTACGGGCGACCCGGTCGGCCCCAGCGGCCCCGGCAGCTCGTCCCCGTATGAGACCCCGCCCGCCTACGGGAGCGCACCCGCGTACAACACCCCGGCCCCGACCCCGACCCCGTACGGGCAGAACACCGGCGCTCCGGCAGGCGGTGTTCCGGCGGGCGGCTGGCCCCCGCCGCCGCCCGCGACCCCGGTCTGGGGCGCCCCGGTCCCGCCGGGAGCGGGGCAGCCGGCCGGGCGCAAGCGTTCCGGCGGCCTGGTCGCCGCCGTGCTGATCGCCGCGCTGGTCGCGGGCGGCGTGGGCGGCGGCATCGGCTACTGGGCGGCTGAGCGGGGCGGCATCAGCTCCACCACGGTGGCCGCGGGCGACGCGCCGGGCAGCTTCAAGCGCGACCCGGGTACGGTCGCGGCCGTGGCGAACAAGGCGCTGCCGAGCGTCGTCACCATCGAGGCCAAGTCCGGCGGCTCCGGCGGCGCGGAGGGCGAGGGCGGCACCGGTACCGGCTTCGTCTTCGACAAGGAAGGCCACATCCTCACCAACAACCACGTGGTCGCCTCGGCGGCCGAGGGCGGCAAGCTGCGGGCCACGTTCTCCAACGGCAAGTCGTACGTGGCCGAGGTCGTCGGCCGGGCCGAGGGCTACGACGTCGCGGTGCTGAAGCTGCGCCAGGCGCCCTCGGGCCTCACCCCGCTGCCGCTGGGCAACTCCGACCGGGTGGCGGTCGGCGACTCCACGATCGCGATCGGCGCGCCGTTCGGCCTGTCCAACACGGTCACCACCGGCATCGTCTCCGCCAAGGACCGCCCGGTCGCCTCGGGCGACGGTGGCAGCGGCGCCAGCTCGTACATGAGCGCCCTGCAGACCGACGCCTCGATCAACCCGGGCAACTCCGGCGGCCCGCTACTGGACGCGCGCGGCGCGGTGATCGGCATCAACTCGGCGATCCAGTCCCCGGGCGGCGGCGGCCTCGGCCAGTCCCAGGCGGGCTCGGTCGGCCTGGGCTTCGCCATCCCGGTCAACCAGGCCCAGACGGTGGCCCGGCAGCTGATCAAGGAGGGCCAGCCGGTCTACCCGCTGATCGGCGCCACCGTGAACATGACCACCGACGGGGGCGAGGGCGGCGCCCGCATCGCCGACGACGGCGAGGGCGGCTCCGCCGCCGTCTCCCCGAACGGCCCCGCGGCCAAGGCGGGCCTCAAGCCCGGCGACGTGATCACCAAGTTCGGCGACCGCACCATCGACAGCGGTCCGACCCTGATCAGCGAGATCTGGACGTACAAGCCCGGCGACAAGGTCTCCCTCACCTACGAGCGCTCCGGCAAGTCCGACACCGTCGAGGTCACCCTCGACCAGCGCAAGGGCGACCGCTGACCGCCAACCGGTAGGCTGTAGCCGCCTCATGGTCGATCACTCGCGGGTCGCTGCCGAGGGGCATGGGTGGGTTGCCCGAGCGGCCTAAGGGAACGGTCTTGAAAACCGTCGTGGCGCGAGTCACCGTGGGTTCAAATCCCACACCCACCGCAGCAGGTCAGCTCACAAGCCGGCCAGAAGGGGTGCCACCGGCCCGGTGGCACCCCTTCGGCGTTCACTCTGTCTCACCTCGGACCCTCGAATCCCGCTCTGAGTCAGTGCGTGTGGGCCACGTGTGGGCCAGGACTTGGCTGCCCCCTGGGGCCAACCTCCCGCTGTGGGGCTGGGACCAGCTTCCTGAGGTGCGGCCTCGCCGGAGGCCACAGGCGATAGCCTGCCGAGTCATACGGAGCACTGAGCGAGCTCACCGGCAGACTGAGCCGTGGGTGTGATGGGGTCGGGCTCGGGGGAGGTCCTGTGGAGTTGGCTCGTACAGCGATCGGACTGGTTGCCGCGGTCTCCATCCCCGCCGGTTTGACTTGGTACAAGCAACGCCCGGCGGTGGCGATTCTCTTCGCGGCGGCTTATGCGGCCATCATCGTCCTGCCGGTCAGTCGTACTGCGAGCGCTTGGCTCACGCTGCTAGCCGTCGTGCTGCTGGCCGGCTGTATCGCCGTATTCTGCAGACCATGGCCCGCTGTATTCGGGAATTTCCATGGGATGGCAGTACCCGTGATGTCACCTGCTCGCTACGGGGCTGCTGCCGGTGCCGCCGTCTCGATTGCACTCCTGGTGTATGTGGGAGGGGACCCTGTCCTGGGGAATCTGGAGAGCATCACCGAGGCTGATGACCGACTGCTCATCACGTGTTCCGGCTTGCTGATCGCCGTTTTTGGGTGCCAGTTCATCATCGGGTTGATCGTGAGGCCGCTTCTGCAGGAGATCGAAGCGAAGATCACTTCTGGCGGGCTCCCTTCCAGCGTGAGGGACTTCATCAAGGTCGGCCCTCACGTGGGCTGGATCGAGAGGTTCATCCTCTTCGCGTTCCTGGCATCCGGCAGCCCGGAGGCCGCCGCTCTGGTGGTGACGGCCAAGTCGTTCGCGCGGGCTCCGGAGGCCAGGGAGGGTGGGAAGTTGGTCGGTGACTACTACCTGATCGGTACCCTGGCGAGCGTGGCAGCCGCCCTTCTGGCGGCCGGCGTCACTAGGGTCATTCTTGGACTGTCGCCTCTTTAGGGGATTCAGAGGACGTGTGTGATGCTGCGAGACCATCCATTCTTTCGGAATCTACAGTCTCTGGGGCTTCCGGTCGAGGACTATGTGATCTCTGGCAGCGGCCCCTTGCTGGTGCATGGGATCAGACGGGATATCGGGGATCTCGATGTCGTGGCGCGCGGTGCTGCCTGGGAAATCGCCAAGGGGCTCGGGGACCCCGAAGAGGCTCCGCTTGGTTGGGCACAGAGAATCAGTCTGATGAACGGATCGATCGAGATCCTCAACGGATGGTTCGGCTACTCGGTGGATTCGCTCATCGCCGAGGCGGATGTTTTCGAAGGTGTGAGGTTCATGCCTCTTACGAGGGTGCTCGAATGGAAGTCGCACCTGGTGGAGAGTGGAGCTGGTCGCGACAAGGATGTCCGCGACATCGCGGACATCGGCGAGTATCTGAGGATGAACGGCTGCTCCCCCCGAAGTCGCTAGTGAGGGGCGCGTGAACTGCCAGTGACTGCCTCCGGATGCGGCGCCCGCGTGGGGAGCTCCTCCGGCCCCCGAGCCCCCGCCGGGCGGGGGGCGGGAGGTCAGCAACGGCGGGTCAGTGCACCGAGAAGCCGCCGTCCACGAAGATCGACTGTCCGGTCAAGCCCGAGCCCGGGCCGGCCAGGAAGACGGCGGCGCTCGCGAAGTCCTCGGGGAGGCCGTTGCGGCCGACCATGGTGCGGGCGGCGAGGGCGTCGACCTGTGCCGGGTCGCCGGCCAGGCGGGCGTTCAGCCGGGTCAGGACGAAGCCGGGGACCAGCGTGTTGCAGGTGACGCCGGCGGAGGACCAGGCCTCGGCCTGCGAGCGGGCCAGCGACTCCAGACCGCCCTTGGAGACACCGTAGGCGCCGCTCCGTACGAAGGCGCGGTGGGCCTGCTGGGAGCTGATGTGGATGATCCGGCCGTAGCGGCGTTCGGCCATGCCCGGGCCGAAGCGCCGGCCGAGCAGGTACGGGGCGGTGAGGTTGACCGCCATCGTGCGGTCCCAGACCTCCTCGTCGAGCTCGTCCATCGGCGGACGCAGGTTGATCCCGGCGGAGTTGACCAGGATGTCCGGCTCGCCGACGAGTGCGACCGCCTCCTCGGCGGCCGCGCGCACCCCGGGGCGGGTGCTCAGATCGGCGCTCACCCATCCCACCTGGCAGCCCTCCGCGGTCAGGGCGTCGGCCGTGGCGGCCAGCTCCTCCTTGCCGCGGGCCACGAGCACGGTCCGCGCCCCCGCCCGGGCGAGAGCGGTCGCGATGGCCCGGCCGATGCCCGAGCTGCCACCGGTCACCAGCGCGGTCCGTCCGTCGAGCGAGAACAGTTCGGAGAGGTAGGGGTGTGTGCTCATGCGCGCACTGTAGACACGCCTCCCGGGCGCACTCGAACTTCCGTACGGTTCCGTGGGACTCCGTACGGGCCGGGGCCATCCGCCGCCGGATTGCGGCGGGCCGGTTGGTGGTGATGTCGAAACGTTTCTTCTCTTGCGGCCCATGGCCGCGCCCCCGGCGTGCCCCTCTCGGTCCCCCGTTTCCTCCCGAAAGCCGCCGTGAGGAGGTTTATCGACTTGTCCTCACGCTTGCGAGCGAATCGGCCGGTCATGTCTGGTTCGCCGGGGATTCGGTGGGCAACTCTTGGACCACGACGTCGCGAACGACTCGGAGAGACGGCCAACTCCCCGGGAAACAGCCGAACTTGCACCGCCGTATCGGTGCCTTGGAGGAGAAACGACATGGCAAGCATCCGTACCGCCCGCGTGATCGCCGCCGCTGCCGCTCTGCCGCTGGCCCTGGGCCTCTTCGCGGGGGTGGCGACGGCCGACAACGGCAGTTTCGCGGACGACGGATCGAACGCGTCGGTGGGGTCGATCATCGGCAGCGGTGTCGGTGACGACAACGAGGGCAACTCGACCACCACCCAGCAGGTCGCCAGCGGAACCGGAGCCTCCAACCAGAACAACACGGCCAGCGTGAACGGGTCGGCCTTCACGGTCATCGACCAGGACAACACCACGATCTACTTCACCAACCTCTGGTAAGCCGCACCCCGGTGCCGAGCCGCCGCACCGGCCCGCCATGGGCCGGGTAGGGAGGACCGGACGCCCGCCGGACACGGGCGGGGACTCGAACGGCGACAGGGGGACGGAGAGGAGCCGAAGAGGAGCGGAAGAAGCGACAGGCGGAGACGTGGTCACAGCGACGGCCCGTGCGGCGGTACCCCGGTACCGGCGCACGGGCCGTCCGCGTGCCCGCGCGAGCACCCCGCCGGCGCTTCTGCCGATGCTCGGCCGCCGCCGCCGTCGTCTCGTCGAGGCCCATGTCACCGGCCCGGACCCTGACTGCCGGGGCGCCGCCCTCCACCTCCAGGTGGTGGGGAGGACCCCGCCGCTCCGACCTGAGGGGGACCCGCGGTCGGGACCTCCGGGCGATACGGGGGCGTCATACCCGCGCCTAGCGTGGGCCCATGACCGCGACTCCCGGGCCCGTCTGCGCCGGCGCCTCCACGGCCGCCGCCGCGCACGTCTCCTCCTACCCGTCGTTCACCTCGTACGTACGGGCCCGAGGCCCCGTGCTGCTGCGCACCGCCCGGTCGCTGACCGCCAATCCGTGCGACGCCGAGGACCTGCTCCAGACCGCGCTCGCCAAGACCTACGTCGCCTGGGACCGCATCGAGGACCACCGGGCGCTCGACGGGTACGTCCGACGCGCCCTGATCAACACGCGTACCTCGCAGTGGCGCAAGCGCCGGGTCGACGAGTACGTCTGCGACGAGCTGCCCGAGCCGCTGGGGCCGCCCGCGGCCGACCCGGCGGAGCAGCAGGCGCTGCGCGACGCGATGTGGCGCGCCGTGGAACGGCTGCCGACCCGGCAGCGGGCCATGGTGGTGCTGCGGTACTACGAGGACCTCAGCGAGGCGCAGACGGCCGAGGTGCTCGGTGTCTCGGTCGGCACCGTCAAGAGCGCGGTGTCCCGGGCGCTCGGCAAGCTCCGCGAGGACCCGGAGCTCGCCCCGGCCCGCTGACCCGGCCACCCTCCACGCCCCTCGCCCCACGGCTCCTACTTCCGGGTAGCCGGGTAGTGACATACCACGTGGTATGTGCGCACAATCGCCGGAACTTCATCCCCGCGTAATGGCGCGCATGTCGGGAGGCTCTGTTGCTGCACAGCACGATGCAAGACGTACCGCTGCTGATCTCACGGATTCTGGCCCACGGGTCGACGATCCACGGCCGCTCCACCGTCACCACCTGGACCGGGGAGCCGGAGCCGCACCGGCGCACCTTCGCCGAGATCGGCGACCGGGCGGCCCAGCTGGCGCACGCCCTGCGGGAGCTGGGCGTCGAGGAGGGCCAGCCGGCGGGCACGCTGATGTGGAACAACGCCGAGCATGTCGAGGCGTACCTCGCCATCCCCTCCATGGGCGCCGTGCTGCACACCCTGAACCTGCGGCTGCCGCCCGAGCAGCTCGCCTATATCGTCAACCACGCCGCCGACCGGGTCATCCTGGTCAACGGCAGCCTGCTGCCGCTCCTCGTCCCGCTGCTCCCGCACCTCCCGCGTGTCGAGCACGTCATCGTCGCCGGCCCGGGCGACCGCTCCGCACTGGACGGGGTCGCGCCGGCCGTCCACGACTACGAGGAGCTGATCGCGGGCCGCCCCACCCGCTACGACTGGCCCGAGCTGGACGAGCGGGCGCCCGCCGCCATGTGCTACACCTCCGGCACCACCGGCGACCCCAAGGGCGTGGTCTACTCCCACCGCTCGATCTATCTGCACTCCATGCAGGTGAACATGACCGAGTCGATGGGGCTGACCGACCGGGACACCAGCCTGGTCGTCGTCCCGCAGTTCCATGTGAACGCCTGGGGGCTGCCGCACTCCACCTTCATGGCCGGCGTCCATATGCTGATGCCCGACCGCTTCCTCCAGCCGGCGCCGCTCGCCGAGATGATCGAGCGGGAGCGCCCGACACACGCCGCCGCCGTTCCCACCATCTGGCAGGGACTGCTCGCCGAGGTCACCGCCCACCCCCGCGACCTGACCTCCCTGGACCGGGTCACCATCGGCGGCTCCGCCTGTCCGCCCTCCCTGATGGAGGCGTACGACAAGCTCGGTGTCCGTCTCTGCCACGCCTGGGGCATGACGGAGACGTCCCCGCTGGGCACCATGGCCAATCCGCCGGCCGGGCTCACCGCCGAGGAGGAGTGGCCCTACCGGCTCACCCAGGGCCGCTTCCCGGCCGGTGTCGAGGCACGGCTCACCGGGCCCGGTGGCGACATCATGCCGTGGGACGGCGAGTCCGCCGGCGAACTGGAGGTGCGCGGTCCGTGGATCGCCGCGGCCTACTACGGCGGCCCGGACGCCGAACCGCTCCGCCCCGAGGACAAGTTCAGCGCCGACGGCTGGCTGAAGACCGGCGATGTGGGCACCATCAGCCCGGACGGCTTCCTCACCCTCACCGACCGGGCCAAGGACGTCATCAAGTCCGGTGGGGAGTGGATCTCCAGCGTGGAGCTGGAGAACGCGCTGATGGCCCACCCCGATGTGGCCGAGGCGGCGGTCGTCGCCGTACCGGACGAGAAGTGGGGCGAGCGCCCGCTCGCCACCGTCGTCCTCAAGGAGGGCGCCACCGCCGACTACGCGGAGCTGCGGGCCTTCCTCGGGGAGTCGATCGCCAAGTGGCAGCTGCCCGAGCGCTGGACCATCGTCCCGACGGTCCCGAAGACCAGCGTCGGCAAGTTCGACAAGAAGGTCATCCGCCGGCAGTACGCGGAGGGCGCGCTCGACATCACCGAGTTGTGACTCGCGCCGCCGTGAACTGATCGAAGGCGGCAGGGATCAGGCGGGATGTTTCACGTGAAACATCCCGCCGTCCGTCTCCCTCTGTCGGACTCCGTCAGTTGGTGCCGATCTTGGCCAGCAGATCCACGATCCGCGCCTGCACCTCGCCGCTGGTCGAGCGCTCCGCGAGGAAGAGCACGGTCTCGCCCGACGACAGCTTGGGCAGCTCCGTCTCCTGGAGGCTGGCCGAGGTGTAGACGACCAGCGGGGTGCGGTTGAGCTGCCCGTTGGCCCGCAACCAGTCGATGATCCCGGCCCGCCGCCGGCGTACCTGCATCAGATCCATCACGACCAGGTTGGGCCGGGTCTGTGCGGCGAGCGTGACCGCCTCGCTGTCCGTCGCCGCCCGCGCCACCTGCATCCCGCGCCGCTCCAGCGACGCCGTCAGGGCGAGGGCGATCTCCTCCTGCTCCTCGATGAGCAGGACGCGGGAGGGGTGCTGCTCGCTGTCCCGGGGCGCCAGCGCCTTGAGCAGGACGGCCGGATCGGCGCCGTACGCGGCCTCCCGGGTCGCCTGCCCCAGCCCTGCCGCGAGCAGTACCGGCACCTCCGCCGCCACCGCGGCCTGTCGCAGCGACTGGAGCGCGGTACGGGTGATGGGCCCGGTCAGCGGGTCGACGAACAGCGCCGCCGGGAACGCGGCGATCTGGGCGTCCACCTCCTCGCGGGAGTGCACGATCACCGGGCGGTAGCCCCGCTCGCTGAGTGCCTCCTGCGTCGAGACATCCGGCGCGGGCCACACCAGCAGCCGGCGCGGGTTGTCCAGCGGCTCCGGCGGCAGCTCGTCGTCCACCGGCTGCGGCGTCGGCTCGTTGGCGACCTCGACCGCACCGCCCGGCCCGTCCAGAAGCTCGGGCCCCTCAGCCGCGTCCTGGTCGGGCGCGCCGATCTCGTACGCCCGTCCGCCGGTGGACGAGGCGAGCCGGGGCTGCGGCTGCGGATGCGGATGCGGCCGCGCCGCCGCGGCGGCCTCCAGCACGGGCGCCGGGTCCTCCTCCGGCGGTGTCGCCAGCTTCCGCCGCCGCCCCGACCCGGACGAGGCACCCTGCCCGGCGGTGGCCTGCTGCCCAGCGGCCTGCGGCCCCGCGGATCCTTCCCCGGTGCCGGTGGCCCCCGGGCGGACCGCCTGCTGCCCGACCACCGGCTGACCGCCCGCAGCCGCCTGACCGCCCGTCTGCTGGGTGAAGGGCACGCCCTGGCCGAGGGTGCGCACGCTGAACGCACGTCCCTGGGTGGACTGCGACGGATCCTGAGCCGAGGCCGAGGGCGGCTGGCCGGCGGGCTGCTCCGCGAGGCTCCGCCGGGCCGGGGCGGGCCGATCGGAAGGCACGGGCCCGCCGGTATCGGCAGCGGTTCCGGTCGGTGCCTCGGGAGGCAGCGGTACGGAGCCGGTGCCGCCGCCCGTGCCGCCGCCCGCCGCCGTACTGTCCGCCTCCGGCGCCGAGCCGTTCGCCGCCGGTCCGCCGGCCGCGTCCGCGGTCCGCGAGACACCCTCGCCCACCGCGCGCCGCCGCCCGGTGGGCGCCGAAGCCGCATCGGGGTCGGGGGCAGGCGCCGGATGGGCCTGGGCCGACCGCGGGGCTCCGTTCCGCTGGTACGGCTGGGGCTCCGTCGGCAGCGAACCCCGCCCGTGCTCCGCGTCCGCCGAGTCGTGCCGGGTCGGCTCCTCGTCGGAGCCGGATACCGAGGAGACGCCGGACGCCGAGGGGACGCTGGACAGAGCGGAGACGCCGGACACAGCGGGGACCGAGGACGGGTCCGTATGGACGGCGTCGGCGGGGGCCCGGCGGTCGGCGTCGGCCGGCGGCAGGGCGAAGGGGCTGCGTGGGGCAGCGGCGTCGGAGGAGCCGGCCTCGGCCGTGGCCGTCCGTTCCTGGGCGGGGCCCAGTGCGCGCCGGGCCCGTCGGCCGGTCGGCTCGTTGGCAGACCCACCCGCGGCAGGGGCGGCCGGGAGCGCGGGCAGCGCGGCGGGCTCACCGTCCCGTCGGGCCCGCCGTCCGGACGGGTGGACGGGCATCGCGTCGGCGGGCACGCCCTGCGGCGGCACCGTCTCACCCAGGGCAGGCCGGCCCTGGGCGCTCTCGGCGGCGGTCAGGACCGCGCCCTCGGCCGGGCTGGGGCGTCCGCGCCGCCGCCCGGTGGGAGCAGCCGGCACCATCGCGGCCGCCACCGGGTCGGGCGCGGCTCCGCCCGCGGCCGCGGCCTCGTCCGTACGGGCACGGCGACGACCGGTCGGCTCCGCGGCCACCGGGTCCTCGTCGCGTACCGGGCTCTCCAGGAAGGCGTCCGTGGAAGACCGCCGCGCCCGCCGGCGCCCCCCACCGTTC
This sequence comes from Streptomyces sp. NPDC046887, assembly GCF_040644755.1. NCBI lineage: Bacteria > Bacillati > Actinomycetota > Actinomycetes > Kitasatosporales > Streptomycetaceae > Streptomyces > Streptomyces sp. NPDC046887. Next base: position 107,596 of record NZ_JBEYXH010000020.1, on the reverse strand, counting down.
GTACCGCCACCGCTCGTACCGCCATCGGTCCCACCGGCCGCACCCGCCGCCGGGGCCACCCCGCCGCCACCGGCGGTGTCCCCGCCCTGACCGCCCGAAGAATCCGGACCGCCCGAAGAATCCTGACCGCCCGAAGAATCCGGACCGCCCGAAGAATCGGCACCGCCCAGGGAATCCCGAACGCCCACGGAACCCCGACCGTCCCGACCATCCGGACCGCCCCGGCGGCCGACGGCGTCCCGCTCGCCGTTCTGCTGGGCGGGCAGCAAGGCCCCCGCCGCCGCGAACGCCGCGCCGCCCGCGTATCCGTCCCGGGCCCGGTCGACCTCGCCGAGAGGCACCTCCAGCACGAACGCGCTGCCGGGCATCCCGGGGACCTCATGGCTCTGGACCACTCCGCCGTGCGCCCGGACGATGCCGCACACGATCGGCTCGTGCACCGGGTCACCGCCCGCGTACGGCCCACGGACCTCGATCCGCACCACATCCCCGCGCTGGGCGGCGGCCACCACGATGGTCGAGTCGGCGTAGCCGCCCGCCGCCACCTGCCGGGTCCGCCCGGTCGAGTCGACGCCCGCCACGTCCGCGATCAGATGCGCGAGCGCCGTGGAGAGGCGGACCCCGTCCACCACCGCCTCGATCGGCGGGGCGTGCACGGCGAACTGCACCCGGCCGGGCCCGATCAGCTCCACCGCGCCCTCGACACCCGCGGCGACGACCCCGTCGAGCAGGGCCACGCCCTTGTGCAGCGGCTCGGCACCGGCGTCCAGGCGCTGGTACCCCAGCACGTTGTCGACGAGCGTGGTCATCCGGGCGTAGCCGGCGGCGAGGTGGTGCAGGACCTGGTTGGCCTCCGGCCACAACTGCCCGGCCGGGTCGGCGGCCAGGGTGCCGAGCTCGCCCCGCAGCTCCTCCAGCGGGCCGCGCAGCGAGGCACCGAGGACGGCGGTCAGCTGGGTGTGCCGGGCGGCCAGCGCCGCATACGCCTCCTCGCGCCGCTCCCGCTCCACGGCGTCCCGCTCACTGCGGTCGGCCACCTCGGTGACATGCCGCTCGGCCAGTTCGGCGACCTCGGCGGTGTGCCGCTCGGTCAGCTCGGCGAGCTCCGCCGTGTGCCGCTCGGTCAGTTCGGCGATCCGCGCCTCGACCTCGGCGACCTTCTCCTCGTGCTGGGCGACCAGTTCCTCGTACGGGCGGCGGTCGGTGAAGGTCATCACCGCGCCGACGAGCTGGTCCCCGTCGCGTACCGGCGCGGTGGTCAGGTCCACCGGCACCGGGGAACCGTCCTTCGCCCACACCACCTGGCCGCGCACCCGGTGCTTGCGGCCGGAGCGCAGGGTGTCGGCCAGCGGCGACTCCTCGTACGGGAACGGCTCGCCGTCCGCGCGGGAGTGCAGCATCAGCGGGTGCAGTTCCTTGCCGCCGAGGTCGCTGGCGCGCCAGCCGAGGATCTGGGCGGCGGCCGGGTTGACCAGCACCACCCGGCCGTCGGTGTCGGTGCCGACGACGCCCTCGGCGGCGGCGCGCAGGATCATCTCGGTCTGCCGCTGGGACCGGGCCAGTTCGGCCTCGGTGTCGATGGTCCCGGACAGGTCGCGCACCACGAGCATCAGCAGCTCGTCACCGGTGTACGAGGAGCCCGCGCCGGCGCTGTACGGGTCGTACGCCTCGCGCCCGTCCTCCAGGCTCGCGCTGGTCACCTCGACCGGGAACTCGCCGCCGTCGGTCCGCCGCGCCACCATCCTGGCCGGCTTGGTCCGTCCGCGGGCGTCCGCGGCCTCGGGCCGGCGCATCGAACCGGGGATCAGCCGGGAGTCGAACGCCGGCAGCAGATCGAGCAGACCCCGCCCGACCAGGGCGGTGCCCGGCGCCTCGAACATCTCCAGCGCGATGGTGTTGGCGTTGACGACCGTGCCGTTGCAGTTGACGAGTACGAGCCCGTCCGGCAGCGCGTCGAGTATGGCTGCGAGGCGAGCAGCGCCTCGGGATGGCCTGCTGCTCACGACGACGCTTCCTCCCACTCGGCCTGTCACTGCACAGGAGTCTAAGGGCAGCCGATGGGGGCCCGACGGCGGTTGTGTGGGGGTTCGCGAACGATGATCTTGTACGGGCCGGCCGTGGCCCCGCCCCGGCCGCGGGCATATGCGCAGGCCGGGAGCGGGACGAGCCCACGGTGGGGGCGGAGGCGAGACGAGGAGGCGGGCCTCGGACGAGCCGTGGACGAGCCGTGGTGAGGACTACGACCGGACCCTCGGCAGCACCGGCTTCAGCGCGTCCCAGCGGGCGATCTCGCAGCCGTCCGTCCGCGAGAAGCGGGCGTCCACGTCCTCGCCGCGCCAGGTGCCGGTGATGTGCGCGGTGGCGGGCCCGCCGTGCTGCATGGTGCACATCGTGCCTTCGGCGACCGGCGCGAACGGGTCCCTGTCCTGCGCGGCCAGTTCGTCCAGCCGGTCGCAGGCGCTCTTCGCCCGCGGGTGCGTCCCGACGGCGCTGCGTGTGTCGCACTCCAGCTCGAAGGTGCCGTTCGCCGTGGAGTAGCCCGAGTCGGCGATGGTGATGGTCAGCTTGTCCGGCCCCGCCAGCAGCGGCAGCGGCAGCGGTGAGTCCAGGGCGACGGCACCGGGCGCGGCGGCGCCCAGTACGGCGAGGGAGGCGGCGGACGTGAGGAAGAGGCGACGCAGCATGCGTACTCCTGGGGTGCGGAAGCCGGGGGTGGCCCGGCCGGAGGCCGGACCTTCGCTCACCCCGTTAACGCGCCACCGCCGACGGCGTTGCGCACCCGCTAACGCCTTTGCCCCGCCCCGGGGCCGCCTAGTACCGTAGGGATCGATTGGTGACACCCCCCGTGGCTGTGTCATCATCTGCACGCACCACTCGCTCCGCGCGGGTGCGCGCACTGGAGGCGTCGCCTAGTCCGGTCTATGGCGCCGCACTGCTAATGCGGTTTGGGTCTTAAAGCCCATCGAGGGTTCAAATCCCTCCGCCTCCGCAGCACCACCCGAAGCCCCGGCCCCACGGCCGGGGCTTCGGTCGTTTCCGCGCCCGGAGCGCCGTCGTGCCGAGGGCTTCCGGCCTCCGGCCCCGGGTGGGCGCCTGGAAGATCGTCTGGGGAGTTTGCCCAGCTCAGGACCGGTCCGGGTAATGGATTTCGCGTCCCGCCGCCGGTCATGTAATGTTGTTCTCGCAACGCCGACCGGGACGAAAAGCCCGGGAAGCACAAGCACTCGTAGCTTAACGGATAGAGCATCTGACTACGGATCAGAAGGTTGCAGGTTCGAATCCTGCCGAGTGCACACAGCTCAGAGGCCCGGACGACAGTCCGGGCCTCTTGGCGTTGGTGGTCGTACAGCAGCGGCGTACACCCACGGGCCCGGAAAGCAGTCGGGCGCCGGTCGGCGAGCAGGGTGTCCCGTTCATGCCATCCGCCCGTGGAGCGACTCGATCACGGTGCGAGCCACCCAGGGCAACCCGGGCGTGGTGCGGGAAGGGGCGGGCGTGGTGAGGGTGTGGCGGTGCCGGGGGTTGCGGTGGGGTGGGGTCGGGGTCGGGCGGGGGCCCGGGTTGGTGTGGGAGGGCGGGCGGGTGAGTGGGCTCGGGTACGGGCAGCGGGTGGCGTTTCGGGTGGTCGGCGAGCGGCGGTGCCCGGGGGCGCGGGGGAACCGCTGTCCGGTGGAGGCGAGGCTGCCGGGGCGGAGCACGGGCGGGTTGTGCCCGGAGTGTGCTCGGCTGGATCGGGCGCACTCGGTGGCGGCGGACACGGCGGCCGGTGACCCGCGCACGTTCCGGGTGTATCTGGCGTGGTTCGGGCCCGGGTTGGTGAAGGTGGGGATCACCGCCGAGGAGCGGGGCGGTGCGCGGCTGCTGGAGCAGGGGGCCGTGGCGTACACCTGGCTGGGCCGCGGGGCGTTGATGGCGGCGCGGCGGACGGAGGAGCTGCTCGGCACGGCGCTGGGGGTGCCGGACCGGGTGCCGTACGCCGTGAAGCGGCTGGCGCGGGCCGGGTTGCCCGAGGCGGGTGAGCGGGCGGCCGAGGTGGCCGAGCTGTACCGGCGGGCGGCGGAGGTGGGCGGCTGGGACGAGACGCTGGAGCGGTTGCCGCCGGTGGTCGAGGACCATGCGGAGGTGTTCGCCCTGGGTGCGGTGGAGCGGATCGACGGGGTGGTCGCCGAGTTGGTGGACGGCGGGTGGTTGGTGGGACGTCTCGCCGCGGCGGCCGGGCCCGATCTGCACCTGGAGGTGGAGGGCGGAGGGGCCGTGGTGCTGGACACGCGGTTGATGGTGGGTTGGGGGCTGGCCGGAGTCGAGGAGGGAGAGGAGGGGGAGAGTGGCGGGGTGGCGGTGCCGGTGGTGAGGGGGCCGGGGGAGGGAGAAGCGCAGGGCGGGCTGTTCTGAGGGGACGTGAGGGGCGGGGGTTGTTCCGCGGACGGGGGCCGGGGAGGGTGGGCGCATGTGCGGGGTGAGTGAGGGGCGGGAGAGGCCGGCGGGCGAGGGCGTGTGGGTGCGGGGGTTCCGGGAGCGGTACGGGTTGCCGGGGCTCGTGGATGTGCACACCCACTTCATGCCGGAGCGGGTGCTGCGGAAGGTCTGGGCCTACTTCGACGCGGTGGGTCCGATGACCGGGCTCGCGTGGCCGATCACGTACCGCGAGGAGGAGGACCGGCGGGTCGAGCTGCTGCGGGAGTTCGGGGTGGTCCGGTTCACCTCGATGCTCTACCCGCACAAGGCGGGGATGGCCCGCTGGCTCAACGGCTGGGCGGCGGACTTCGCGGCGCGGGTGCCGGACTGCCTGCACACGGCGACGTTCTTCCCGGAGGAGGGCGTGGCCGGGTATGTGCGGGAGGCGGTCGAGGGCGGGGCGGTGGTCTTCAAGGCGCATCTGCAGGTGGGCGCGTACGACCCCAACGACCCGCTGCTGGAGCCGGTGTGGGGGCTGCTCGCGGAGGCGGGGGTGCCCATCGTGATCCACTGCGGTTCGGGACCCGCTCCGGGCAAGCACACCGGGCCGGAGCCGATCGCCCGGCTGCTCGGCCGGCACCCCGGACTGCGGCTGATCGTCGCCCATATGGGGATGCCCGAGTACGGCGACTTCCTGGACCTCGCCGAGCGGTACCCGGAGGTGCGGCTCGACACCACCATGGCGTTCACCGACTTCTCCGAGCGGCTGGCGCCCTTTCCGGTGGGGGAGCGGGGGCGGTTGCGGGATCTGGGGGGACGGATCCTCCTCGGCAGCGACTTTCCCAACATCCCGTACGGCTATCCGCACCAGCTGGAGGCCCTGGAGCGGCTGGAGCTGGGGCCGGACTGGCTGCGGGCGGTCTGCCATGGCAATGCGGTGGGGTTGTTCGGCCTACCGGCGCTTGATTGAGGCGGTTTTCTCAGGAGATTCACAGACAGGGGCCAGGGGGCTCTCACCGGGCGGGGCCACGCTCGCCGTATGACCGTTTCCGCCCCCGAGGGGCTCACCGTTCCGTTCTCGTCCGAAGCGGCGCCGGGTGGGGTCCGAGTACTGGTCGTCGGACCGGAGACCTCGCCCACCGACCTGCTGGCCGCCGCCCTGCGGTACGAGGGGTGGGAGGTGCGGGGCGCCGAGGACGTGGCCGCGGCGCTGCGTACCGCCCGGGAGCACCGCCCCGACGCGGTGGTACTGGACGCCGCGGTGCTGCACACCGGGGCGGATGACGGGGGGCTCGGCGCGCTGCGGCGGGGGCTGCCCGCGGTGCCGGTCCTCTTTCTGACGCCGAGGCGCCCGGTCGGCGGCGCCCGTCTCGCGGGGCTGACCGCGGGCGGGGACGACGCCGTGGTCAAGCCGTTCGCCGTCGAGGAGGTCGTCGCCCGGGTGCGGGGGCTGGTCCGGCGCTCGCCGGTCGCCGCGGCGCGCCCCGCCTCCGTCCTGGCCGTGGGCGATCTGACGCTCGACGAGGACAGCCGGGAGGTGGCGCGGGGCGGGCGGGCCGTCCATCTCACCGGCACCGAGTTCGAACTGCTGCGGTTCCTGATGCGCAACCCGCGGCGGGTGCTCAGCAAGGCGCAGATCCTGGACCGGGTCTGGAGCTACGACTTCGGCGGCAAGGCGAACATCGTGGAGCTCTACATCTCGTATCTGCGCCGCAAGATCGACGCCGGGCGGCCGCCGATGATCCACACCCGGCGCGGGGCGGGCTATCTGATCAAGCCGGCGGAGGGGGCCTGAGAGGGGCGGGAATATTTGTTGTACGGCGTAGAGGCGTGACTTGTACGGTGTAGAGGAAGGGTCCTCTACACCGTAAGGGAGCTGCCGCCGTGACGGCCACCACGCCCGCGAGTACTGCCGTCGAGCCCTCCGGCGGCCATCCCCAGCGCTGGCTGATCCTGGGGGTCATCTGCCTCGCCCAGCTCACCGTGCTGATCGACAACACCGTCCTCAACGTCGCCATCCCGTCCCTGACCGGCTCGCTCGACGCCTCCACCTCCGACGTCCAGTGGATGATCAACGCCTATGCGCTGGTGCAGTCCGGTCTGCTGCTCACGGCCGGGAACGCCGCCGACCGCTACGGCCGCCGGAAGATGCTGCTGGCCGGCCTCGCCCTCTTCGGGCTCGGCTCGCTGGCCGCCGGGCTCGCCCAGAGCTCGGCCCAACTGATCGCCGCCCGGGCCGGGATGGGCGTCGGCGGCGCGCTGCTGATGACCACCACCCTGGCCGTCGTGGTGCTGGTCTTCGACGACACCGAGCGGGTCAGGGCGATCGCCCTGTGGTCCACCGTCAGCTCGCTCGGCTTCGCGGCCGGGCCCCTGCTCGGCGGCTTCGTGCTGGAGCACTTCTGGTGGGGCGCGATCTTCCTGATCAACCTCCCGGTGGTGGTGCTCGGCCTGGTCGCCGTCGCCGCCCTCGTACCGGAGTCCAAGCACCGGCAGGGCGACCGGCCCGACCTGCTCGGCGCCCTGCTGTCCACCATCGGCATGACCTCGGCCGTGTACGCGATCATCTCCGGACCGGAGCACGGCTGGACCTCCGCCCATGTCCTGGCCTCCGCCGGGCTGGCCGCTCTCGTGCTGACCCTGTTCGCGCTCTGGGAGCTGCGCACCGAACACCCCATGCTGGACATGCACTTCTTCACCGACCAGCGGTTCACCGGAGCGGTCGCCGGTGTCGTCCTGGTCGCCTTCGGCATGACCGGCTCGCTCTTCCTGCTCACCCAGCACCTGCAGTTCGTGCTCGGCTACGACCCGCTCGACGCCGGCCTGCGCACCGCGCCGCTGGCCGTCACCGTCATCGTGCTCAACCTCAGCGGGGTGGCCGCCCGGCTGCTGCCGAGGATCGGCACGCCCGGCACCATCGGCCTCGGTATGTCCCTGGTCGCCGCCGGACTCGCGGCGATCGCCGTACTCGGCGGCGCCCACGGGTACGGCGGCATGCTGGTCGGCCTGGTCGTGATGGGGGTGGGTGTGGCGCTGTCGATGCCCGCGATGGCCAACGCCATCATGGGCGCGATCCCGCCGGAGAAGGCGGGCGTGGGCGCCGGGATCAACGGCACCCTCGCCGAGTTCGGCAACGGCCTCGGCGTCGCCGTCCTCGGCGCGGTGCTCAACTCCCGCTTCGGCGCGCTGGTCTCGGTCTCCGCGGCCTCCCTCCCGGCGGCGCTCGCGGCGGCCGGGAGCGAGGCCGAGCGGGCCCGGATCTCGGACGCCTTCGCCACCAGCCTGGAGACCAGCCAGCTCGTCGGCGCGGCGGCCGTACTGGTCGGCGGCCTCCTCGCCGCGCTGCTGCTGCGGCGGGCCGAACGACCCGGCGGAGCCCCCGCGGCTCCTGGGGAGGCGTGAGGCTCGGGAAGGCGTGAGGGGTACGCGGCGGGGGTGCGGGGCCCCCGCCGCGTGCCGCGCCATAGCATCGGGCCAGGAACGAGGAGGCACCCATGGCGTCGGCAGCCGACCGCACCAGGCGTCCTGGCCGTACGAGCGTATGGCTGGAGGACGGCGGCAAGGCCGGCCGCCCGCCCCACGGAACCGGAAGGGCCGCACGGTCCGGAAAGGCCGGAAAGGCCGGAAAGGCCGGAGGGGCCGGAGGAGCCGGAGGGGCCGACCAGCCCGCCGCCGGGCTGGACCGCGACCGCATCACGGCCGCCGCCGTACGGCTGCTGGACGCGGCCGGGCCGGAGGCGTTCTCGATGCGCCGGCTCGCCGCCTCGCTCGATGTCACCGCCATGTCGGTCTACTGGTACGTCGACACCAAGGACGAGCTGCTGGAGCTGGCCCTCGACGCGGTCTTCGGCGAGATGCGGCTGCCCGACACCGGGGCGCCCGACGCCGACTGGCGGGAGCAGCTGCGGGCGATGGCGGTCACCTACCGGGAGACGCTGGTGCGCCACCCGTGGGTGTCACCGCTGATCGGCCGGTTCCTGAACATCGGCCCGCACTCCCTGGCGTTCGCGCGCGGTGTCCACGAGATCGTCGTCCGGACCGGGGTGCCGCCGGAGGGGCACGCGGGGGCGATCGCCGCGGTCTTCCAGTTCGTCTACGGCTTCGGCACCATCGAGGGCCACTACCGGGCCCGCTCCCAGAGCGCCGGGCTCACCCCGGACGAGTTCTTCCAGCGGTCCCTGGAGTCCCTGGAGCACCACCCGGACGGCGAGCAGACCTTCGAACTGGGCCGGCAGATCATGGCGGCGCGGGGCGCGGACACCGTGGACGAGATGTTCGAGCGGGACTTCGCGTTCGCGCTGCGGGTCCTGGTCGCCGGCATCGAGGCGATGCGGGACGGGTGACGGGGGCGGGTCAGCTGCCGGGGGTGGGCTCGCCCGCGGCCTGGGACGCGGCCGGCTCCTCCCGTACCGCCTGGATGTCCAGCTCCACCCGCAGCGTGGTGCCGATCGCCGAGATGCCGGCCTGCACCACCTGGTTGTAGTTCATCGCGAAGTCCTCCCGCCGCAGCTCGGCCGTGGCGTGGAAGGCCGCCCGCCGGCCGCCCCAGGGGTCGGGGCCGGTGCCCGAGTAGGCCAGGTCGAGGTCCACCTCGCGGGCCACCCCGTGCAGGGTGAGCAGCCCGTGCACGGTCCAGCGGTCCGGGCCGGCCGGGGTGAGGCCGTGACTGCGGTAGGTGATCTCCGGGTACGCGGCCACATCCAGGAAGTCGGGGGACTTCAGGTGCTTGTCGCGCAGCCCGTTGCCGGTGTCGACGGAGGCCGCCGAGATGACCGCCTCCACCCGGGAGGCACCGAGCTCCGGCGCGATCTCGATCCGGCCGCCGAACTCGGTGAACCGGCCGTGCACGCTGGAGATGCCCAGGTGCTGGGCGGTCGCGGCGACCGTGGAGTGCGCCGGGTCCAGCGCCCACAGCCCGGGCGGCGGCAGCTCCGCACCGCCCTGCCGGGCCAGCACCACGGTGCCGACCGAGGCCCGGCCGCTCGCGGTGACCAGCGCGGTGGAGGCCGCCGGGGCGTAGCCGACCGCCGTCACGATCACCGTGTACGGGCCGGGGGCCAGCGGCGTGTCGGAGGCGACGACGCCGTCGGCGTCGGCCTCGGCCCGCAGCACCTGCGTCCCGGTCATGTCGGTGACGGTGACCACGGCATGCTGGACGGCCCAGCCGTCCCGGGTCCGTATCTGCGCGTGCAGTGCCATGCGGATTCTTCTCTCCTCTGGGATCTGAAAGGGGCGGCCTTCTGAGATCTGGAAGGGGCGGTCCTCTGGGATCTGAAAGGGGCGGCAGGCCGTCCCCTGCCTGCCGCCCCGGTGCCCGGCCGCGCCTCCGCTCGAAGCGCGGCCGGGAGTCGGCTGCCCGGTCCCCCGGACCGCGTGCGTGCCCTTCGGGGGCGCTACTCGGCCGGGTGGGACAGGGCGATGTCGTGGCCGTCGATCCCGCGGCCGGTGATGCTCAGCGCACCGGCGGCCGGCGGGTAGCCGGTGGCGATGACGGTGTAGTCACCCGAGGTCAGATCGGCGAAGCCGTACGCCCCGTCCTCGCCGGTGGTGGCCGTGGCGACCACGTTCCCGGCGGCGTCCACCAGGGTCACCCGGGCGTCGGCCAGCGGGCGGCCGTCGGCCCCGGCCCGTACGGTGCCCTGGAGGCGGGCGCCGGACTGGAGCAGCGCGTCGATCCGGGTCACGCCCTGGCCGCCGATCTCCACCGGCAGGGCCAGCGGACGGAAGCCCTCCGCGTTGACCGCGACGGTGACCGTGCCGGGCACCAGCTCGGCGAAGGTGAACGCGCCGTCCGCCGTCGACAGCCCGGTGGCGAGCACATCACCGCGTACGTCCGTCACGATGACCATCGCGCCCTCGACCGGCTGCCCGCCCTCGGCGGAGCGCACGGTTCCGGCCAGCCCGCTGGTGCCGGAGAGCAGGATGTCGTACGCCAGGGTCTCCCCGCCGACGACCACGGTGGAGGCCTGCGGCTGGAAACCGTCGGCGGAGGCGATCAGCACATACGAGCCGGCGCTCGGTGCGTCCAGCGCGTAGCCGCCGTCGGTGTGCGCCACCGCGCGGCCCAGCTGCCGGCCGGCCAGCGAGATCAGGGTGACCGCGGCCTGCGGCACCCAGGCGCCCTCGGCGGTGCGGACCGTGCCGTGCACGGTGATCCCACCGCCGTGCGGGCCCTCCTGCGGTAGGGGCTCGGCGACCGGGAGCGGCTGGGCAGCGGCCCGCGCGGGCTCCACGGCGGGCAGCTCGTGGGTGTCGCCGGTGGGGGCCGACGCGGTGGCGGGCACGGGCTCGTCGGCCGCGCCGCCGGGCGTCGCGTTCGTCTTCAGGGCGACCTCCTTGATGAACAGGGTGATGAGGAAGGCGAGGAAGGCGAACGGCGCCGAGTAGAGGAAGACGTCTCCGACGCCATGGCCGTACGCGGTCTCCATCACGGTCCGGAACGGGGCGGGCAGCTTGTCCAGGTCGGGGATGCCGCCCCCGCCCGTACCGCCGTGCCCGAGCGCCGCGGCCTTCGGCCCGAGGTCGGCGAGGCCGTCCTGGACGTAGTGGGTGACCCGGTTGGCGAGCACCGCACCGAGCGCCGAGACGCCCACCGCGCCGCCGAGCGAGCGGAAGAAGGTGACGACCGAGGAGGCGGAACCGAGGTCCTCGGGGGCGACCTGGTTCTGGGTGCAGAGCACCAGGTTCTGCATCATCATGCCGATGCCCAGGCCCATCACGGCCATGAAGATCGCCACATGCCAGTACGGGGTGTCGTAGCGGATGGTGCCGAGCAGCCCCAGTCCGGCGGTGACCAGCACACCACCGGTGACCAGCCAGGCCTTCCAGCGGCCGGTGCGGGTGATGACCAGGCCGCTGACCGTGGAGGAGACGAACAGGCCGCCGATCATCGGGATGGTCATGACGCCGGACATGGTCGGCGACTTGTCCCGGGCCAGCTGGAAGTACTGGCTGAAGAAGACGGTGCCCGCGAACATCGCGATACCGACGAAGAGCGAGGCGATCGAGGCCAGGGTGATGGTGCGGTTGCGGAACAGCCGCAGCGGGATGATCGGCTCGCTCGCCCTGGACTCGACCAGCAGGAAGATCGCGCCGAGCGCGATCGAGCCGCCGACCATGGCGTACGTCTGCCAGGAGATCCAGTCGTACTTGTCACCGGCGAAGGTGACCCAGACCAGCAGCAGCGAGACGGCGGCGCTGATGAAGAAGGCACCGGCCCAGTCGACCTTGACCGTGCGCTTGACCACCGGCAGCTTCAGCGTCTTCTGGAGCACCACCAGCGCGATGATCGCGAAGGGCACGCCGACGTAGAAGCACCAGCGCCAGCCGAGCCACTCGGTGTCGGTGATGACGCCGCCGAGCAGCGGGCCGCCGACGGTGGCGACGGCGAAGGTGGCGCCGAGGTAGCCGCTGTACCGGCCGCGCTCGCGCGGGGCGATCATCGCGGCCATCACGATCTGGGCGAGCGCGGACAGCCCGCCCACGCCGATGCCCTGCACCACGCGGCAGACGATCAGGAAGCCGGCGCTGTGCGACAAGCCCGCGGCCGCGGAGCCGAGGACGTAGATCACCAGCGCGATCTGGACCAGCAGCTTCTTGGAGAAGAGGTCCGAGAGCTTGCCCCACAGCGGGGTGGTGGCCGTCATCGCCAGCAGCGAGGCGGTGACCACCCAGGTGTAGGCGCTCTGGCCGCCGCCGAGGTCGGAGATGATCTGCGGCAGGGCGTTGGAGACGATCGTCGACGACAGGATGGCGACGAACATGCCGAGCAGCAGCCCGGACAGCGCCTCCATGATCTGCCGGTGCGTCATCGGCGCGCCGCCGTCGGGAGAGGCGTGACCCCCGTGCTTGGCGCGGCCGCCCCGCACACCGGCTGGTGTGGTCGTAGCCATGGACTTCCTTTGCGTGCGTCTGGTGTACGTGCGTGTGTGCTGGTGTACGTGCGTGTGGTTCTGCGTGCGGGTGTGTCCGGTGGGCGTACGCCCCGGAGCCCGGGCCCCGGGCCCGCGGGCCGTCAGCCGGAGGGGCGGACGGGGTGGCTCCGGCAGTCCCCGAAGGAGTCCCGGAGGCGGCCCAGCAGCACGGTGAGCCGCCCCACGTCCTCGGCCGACCAGTCGCCCAGCGTGCGGGCGAACATGTCCGTGGTGCGCCGCCCGAGGTCGTCGAGCATCTCCTCGCCCGCCCCGGTCAGCCGGAGCATCCGGGAGCGCCGGTCGTCCGGGTCGGGCAGCCGCTCCACCCAGCCCCGGTCCACCACATGGGCGACATGGCGGCTGGTCACCGACATGTCGACGGCGAGCAGCTCGGCGAGCCGGCTCATCCGCATGTCCCCGTGGTGGGCCAGGAGGGAGAGGACGGCCGCGGAGCCACCGGGGCACTCGGCGGGCATCGCCCGCGCCAGTCCCCGCTTGACGGCTCCGATGGCGCTCAGCTGCCGGGCCAGTTCCTCGTACTGGCTCCGTTCCGCCATGGCACCCCCAGGATCTTGTTGCTTAGGGCAACCATAGAAGCGTTTGGTTGCTACAGGCAAACGAAAACGGGCGAACGGGCCTAAAGAGCTGGCAAAGGCCTCGCCAAGCGGGGCCACCGGGGGGCGCACCGGGGCGGGGCGGGGGCTTCCGAGAGACCGAGTGTGTGCTTCCGCTCGCCGGGTCGCGGCTCGCGTCCGGGGCTCGGTCGACCGGCCGCGGACGGCGGCGGGTTGGGCCGGACGGGCGGGTTCGCTAGGGTCCTGCCCCATGGCACACAACACCCCCGGCCCCGAGGGTCAGCACGACCCCGCGGGCAGCACCCAGATGTTCCGCGCCTTCGTCGACGAGGGCACCCCGCAGCGGCGGCAGCAGCCGGCGGCCCCGTCCGGCCCCCGGGTCGGCCTGATCGCCGGCGTCGTCCTGGCGGTCATCGTCGTCGCGGCGGTCGCCTGGCTCGCCCTGGCCTGACCCCCGCCGGGCCCCTCGCCACGCGCGTGCGCGCCCGAGGTGGTACGCGGTACCGGCCGGCCGAGGCCGGTCGCTACCGCGTACCACCACGCCGTTTTCGGGTGTCCGGCGGCGGCTCTCCGTCAGTCGGAGATCAGGCCCTCGCGGAGCTGGGCCAGGGTGCGGGTCAGCAGCCGGGAGACATGCATCTGGGAGATGCCGACCTCCTCGCCGATCTGCGACTGGGTCATGTTGCCGAAGAACCGCAGCATGATGATCTGCCGTTCGCGCGGCGGAAGCTTGGCCAGCAGCGGCTTCAGCGACTCGCGGTACTCGACGCCCTCCAGCGCGGTGTCCTCGTAGCCCAGCCGGTCCGCGAGCGAGCCCTCGCCGCCGTCGTCCTCCGCGGCGTGCGAGTCCAGCGAGGAGGCCGTGTACGCGTTGCCGACGGCCAGCCCGTCGACGACGTCCTCCTCCGAGACGCCCAGCGCGGCGGCCAGCTCGGCGACCGTCGGCGAGCGGTCCAGCTTCTGCGCCAGCTCGTCACCGGCCTTGGTGAGCGCCAGGCGCAGCTCCTGGAGCCGGCGCGGCACCCGCACCGACCAGGAGGTGTCGCGGAAGAAGCGCTTGATCTCGCCGACCACGGTGGGCATGGCGAAGGTCGGGAACTCCACTCCCCGCTCGCAGTCGAACCGGTCGATCGCCTTGATCAGCCCGATGGTGCCGACCTGGACGATGTCCTCCATGGGCTCGTTGCGCGAGCGGAAGCGGGCGGCGGCGTAGCGCACCAGCGGGAGGTTGAGCTCGATCAGGGTGTCGCGGACATAGGCCCGCTCGGGTCCGTCGGCGCCCTGGGCGTCGAGGGCGGCGAGCCGCAGGAACAGGGAGCGGGAGAGCGTACGGGTGTCGATCGCCTCGGTCGTCGCGGTGCCCCGCGCGGTGGCGGGCGGGCCCGCGGGCGCGGTCTCCGGCACCGGGTCGCCGCCCTGGGCGGGCAGCGGCGGTACGGGAAGGGTGGCGGTGGCGGTGGCGGTCGGTCCGGCCTCGGTGGCATGCCCGGATCTGCCGGCGGCGGGGGCCCCGGCCTCGGCGGACGGGTCGGCGAGACCCGACAGCCCCGACAGGTCGGCCGGGGCGGCCAGACCGGCCGGGGCGGACCGGTCGAGTCGCACGGGCGCCGGCGCGTGGTCGGGCGTGAGCGTGAGCACCTTCGGGCTGCCCTGTTCTGCGGACATGCCACCCCCTTGAGATCGCGGACGGTCGCGGGCCGCGACCATCGGAGGAACGCAGCCTCCACCTGAATACCGGAGCCGAGACTGCGGCAAACGCGGTTCCAGCAGAATGTCACATGTCGGCAACACGCTGTAGTGACTTGTCGACATGGAGAGGGTGGCTAAATGCTGAAATGGCGGCTCCTGCCGCCTTTTGACGGCCCGTCGGCCGGTGCCGCCGCCGAAACCGGTCTAACCGATCGGGTGGCGAACCGATCAGGCGTACGGATCGATGTGCCTACCGATCCGTTCCCGGGCCGGGCCCGGTCCATGCCCGGCGCGGCTCAGGCGTCGATCCGGTTCGCGGACCTCAGGCGCCGACCGGGTTCGCGGATGTCAGGCGTCGACCGGGTTCGCGGATGTCAGGCGTCGATTCGGTTCGCGGATCTCAGCCGGGCGAAGCTCCGGGCGAGCAGCCGGGAGACGTGCATCTGCGAGACGCCCAGCTCCTGGCTGATCTGGGACTGGGTCAGGTTGCTGTAGTAGCGGAGCATCAGGATCCGCTGCTCCCGCTCCGGCAGCTGGACCAGCAGATGCCGTACCAGGTCCCGGTGCTCGACGCCGGCCAGCGCGGGGTCCTCGTAGCCGAGCCGGTCGAGGAGGCCGGGGAGCCCGTCGCCCTCCTGGGCCGCCTCCAGGGAGGTGGCGTGGTACGAGCGGCCCGCCTCGATACAGGAGAGGACCTCCTCCTCGGAGATCTTCAGCCGCTCGGCGATCTCGGCCGTGGTGGGCGACCGGCCGTGCGCGGTCGTCAGGTCCTCGGTCGCCCCGTTGACCTGCACCCAGAGCTCGTGCAGCCGCCGCGGTACGTGGACGGTGCGGACGTTGTCGCGGAAGTACCGCTTGATCTCGCCGACCACGGTGGGCATGGCGAAGGTCGGGAACTGCACGCCCCGGTCGGGGTCGAACCGGTCGATGGCGTTGATCAGCCCGATGGTGCCGACCTGGACGACATCCTCCATGGGCTCGTTGCGCGAGCGGAAGCGGGCGGCGGCGTAGCGCACCAGCGGGAGGTTGGCCTCGATCAGCGCCCCGCGGACCCGGTTGTGCTCGGCGGTGCCCGGCTCCAGCGTCTTCAGCTGCCCGAACAGCACCTGGGTGAGCGCCCGGGTGTCCGCGGCCCGGCTCTGCGAGCGGGTCCGGGCCTCCGAGGGGGTCCGGGCCTCCGAGGGGGTCGACTCGTTCTGGGGCGGCACCTGAGATGTCGTACTGGCCGGCACGTTCTCGCCACCCCTTCGTGGTCGCACTCCGCGGTCAATAACGGTCAACTCATCCGTCAAAAGCGGTCAAAGCGGTCATAGCATCACAAGACATGTCCACTGTGTGCAAGCACCGGACCACGTCGTGTTGCCCCCCGCCCGTCCCGCCGCCCCGGTGGTCCGATGGCGGACATACGAGGAGCCCCGCACCGTTCCGGTGCGGGGCTCCGTGCTCCGGCCGCGGGCCGGACGGGGCTCAGAACTCGTAGTCGGCGATCACCCAGGTGGCGAATTCGCGCCACTGCCCGGCGGCCGCCTGGTGCGCCGGGTGCTCCACATAGCGAGTCAGCGCGTCCTTGTCGGCGACGGCGGAGTTGATCGCGAAGTCGTACGCGATGGGCCGGTCCGTGATGTTCCAGGCGCACTCCCAGAACTCCAGCTCGGGGACGATGCCGCCGAGTTCCTGGAACGCCTTGGCGGCCGCGACCACGCGCGGCTCGTCGCGGCTGACGCCGTCGTTGAGCTTGAAGAGGACCAGGTGGCGGATCACAGCGACTCCTCGTCGACCGGTCGAGCCCGCCGGGCCGGGGGCCGGGGGGCCGGCCAGGCCTGCCGGCCTAGTTGACGAGCTGGGTCATGAACTCGCCGACCGCCTGCGCGGCGCTCGAAATGCCCTCGAACCCTACCTGGACCAGGTCGGCGGCCCGCGCCGGGGAGGTGATGATCGTGTACAGCACGAAGACGACCACCACGTACAGCGTGAGCTTCTTCGCCTGCACCATCGGCCCTGTCCCCCGTCTCGCCGTCTCTCCGCACCGCTCTGCCGGTGATCCGCTCGGCGGTCGGGTGAGTCTAACCGAGCACCCGCGAGGGCCAAGGCCCCGCCGGTTCTCGTAGCTTCTGCCGACACAGCACACGACGAAGGCCCCGGTGCTGGGATCAGCGCCGGGGCCTTCGTACGAAGCGGTAGCGGTGGGATTTGAACCCACGGTGACGGGTTACGCCACACTCGCTTTCGAGGCGAGCTCCTTCGGCCGCTCGGACACGCTACCGAGAGAGAGCTTAGCCCAAAGGTGCCTGATCGAAGAAATCGGTTCTCCGGCGCCGGTCGGCGCTGGTCAGCGGTTGGTCAGCGGCTGTTCACGGGTCTGTCAGAGGCCAGTTCGCGGACATCGGCGGGCGTCGCGTGGGCGTCGCACCGGCGTCCCGAGAGGCCCCGGGCGCGTCAGCGGTCGCGGAAGAAGCGGGTGAGCAGGGCGGAGCACTCCTCGGCGAGCACCCCGTGGATCACCTCCGGACGGTGGTTGAGCCGCCGGTCGCGTACCAGGTCCCAGAGCGACCCGACCGCGCCCGCCTTCTCGTCCAGCGCGCCGAACACCAGTCGGCCGACCCGGGACTGCACCAGGGCGCCCGCGCACATCACACAGGGCTCCAGGGTGACGACCAGGGTGCAGCCGGGCAGCCGCCACTCGCCGAGGGCCTTCGCCGCCCGGCGCAGCGCCACCACCTCGGCGTGCGCCGTGGGGTCCCCGGTGGCCTCGCGCTCGTTGTGTCCGGTCGCGAGCAGGGAGCCGTCCGGGGTCAGCACGACCGCGCCGACCGGCACATCGCCGGCCCGCGCGGCCTGCTCCGCCTCCGCCAGCGCGTCGCGCATGGCCGGCTGCCAGGGGTCCCGGACGGGATCGACGGCGTACGGCCCGGGCGGGTCGTGGTCGTGGGGTCGGTGCGGGGGGTGGGGCACTAGCGGACGGTCTCCAGGACCTCCGCGGCGCCGAGCGCGTCCGCGATGGTGCCGAGCGCGTCGGTGTCGAGTACCAGCAGCTCCTTCTCCGTCAGGCCGAGGTCGTCCAGGACCTCCCGGTCGCCGACCGGTGCCGAGGGCACCGTCTCGGCCGCCGTGTCGGCTTCCTCGTCGTCCGCCGCCTCCGGCTCTCCGTCCTCGGTGCCGTCGAGGTCGAGGGCGTCCAGGTCGGTGCCGTCGTCCGACCGGTCGTCGCCCAGCAGTTCCCTGGTGAGGATCTCCCCGTACGAGGAGCGGGCGGCGGCCGCTCCGTCGGACACGTAGATCCGGGGGTCTTCCTCACCCTCCACACGGACGATGCCGAACCATGCGTCCTCCTGCTCGATGAAGACGATCACCGTGTCGTCGTCCACCGAGGCATCCCGGGCAAGCTCGATCAGATCCGACAAGGTCTCTACATCGTCGAGCTCTGTGTCGCTCGCTTCCCACCCGTCTTCGGTGCGCGCGAGCAGTGCGGCGAAGTACACCGTGACTCTCCCACTGATCAGAGGTGTGACGATCGGGCGGCCCTCCTGAATGCCCCGCCCACTCGGCATCGTGGCAGATACCGGGCCCGGAGGAGAGGTGTTCCGCTCTTGCGTCGTGCACCAGTCTGGTCCGGCGGCCGTTCGACGTCAGCAGCGGACGCCGTCCGCGCAGGCCCGGCGAGCGGTCCCCGGACGGGCGGTCAGCCCCGGAAGCCACCCCGGCGACAACCGATCACAGCAGGTCGAACTCGGTTGAACTCGGTTGGACTCGGTCGAAGTCGAAAGGAGGTGATCCCGGGTGGTCGAGGGCGTACGGGAAGGGCGGGCGGGAGCGTTCACCAACGGAAGGTGCGCATCCGCATGGCCTGGCGCATCCGGGCCGCCCGGGCGCGGCGCGGCTGCACCCGGTCGCGCAGCGCCTTGGCCTCGTAGAGCTCGCGCAGGAACTGCGCCCGGCGCCGCCGGCGCTCGGCGTCCGTCTCCGGCCCGTCCGGCCGCGGCCCGCCGACCACCGGCGGGTCGTCGATCAACCGCTGCTCCGACGCGGACCTCGGCCCGGATCCGGACCCGGACCCGGACCTGGGCCGGGAAGCAGACCCGGGCGCGGCCCCGGACGCGGACCCGGACCGGGATCGGGAAGCAGACCCGGACGCGGACCCGGACGTCCGATCGCCGCCACCGTCGCCTGCGCGACCCCGGTCCCGGCCCCGACCGCGATCCTGACCGCGGTCCCGGCCCCGGCCGCGGTCCTCACCCGGCCGGTCCGAGCGGGCGGACGACGGGTTTCGGCGCTCACGTCGCCGTTCCGGTTCTCGGCGCTCCGGCATCTCGACCACCCCCAGGCTGGGTCCGTCCACCCCACTTTCCCCCTCTGGCGTGGGTTGATGCCAGCGCGTGCCCTCCCTGGCATGGGTCGATGCCGCTGCGGGCTAGGGTTGAGGACATGCGGATTCACGTCGTCGACCACCCGCTGGTGGCGCACAAACTCACCACGCTGCGCGACCGGCGCACCGACTCCCCGACCTTCCGGCGCCTCGCCGACGAGCTGGTCACCCTGCTCGCCTACGAGGCCACCCGGGACGTGCGCACGGAGCAGGTCGACATCGAGACCCCGGTGACCGGGACGACCGGTGTGAAGCTCTCCAGCCCCAAGCCGCTGGTGGTGCCGATCCTGCGCGCCGGCCTGGGCATGCTGGACGGCATGGTGCGGCTGCTGCCGACCGCCGAGGTGGGTTTCCTCGGGATGATCCGCAACGAGGAGACCCTGGAGGCGTCGACGTACGCGACCCGGATGCCGGAGGACCTCTCCGGGCGCCAGGTCTACGTCCTCGACCCGATGCTGGCCACCGGCGGAACGCTGGTCGCCGCCATCCGGGAGCTGATCGAGCGCGGCGCGGACGATGTCACCGCGGTCGTGCTGCTGGCCGCGCCGGAGGGCGTCGAGGTGATGGAGCGCGAGCTCGCGGGCACCCCGGTCACGGTCGTCACCGCCTCGGTCGACGAGCGGCTGAACGAGCACGGGTACATCGTCCCGGGCCTCGGCGACGCGGGCGACCGCATGTACGGGACCGCGGACTGACCGGCTGACGGACTGACCGGCTGACGGACTGACCGGCTGACGGGCTGACCGGCTGACCGAAGGGTGCGGGACCGCCGGTCGGGCCTCCCTTACGAGGAGCGCTCGGCCCGGCGCCGCCTCCTCCCGCCCGGCACCTGCACTTCTCCGGCGCCTAGCACTTCTCCGGCGTCGGCTTCTTCGGCTGGGAGAGGGCCGTCAGCGCGGCGGTGGCGTCCTGGGGAGGCGCGAGCGCCTTGAAGGCGGTGCCGATGATCAGGTCCACGTCGGCCGTCTGGCGGGTGTCCGTCTTCCGCGCGGCGCCCTTCAGCTGGGTCCCGAGCACCGGGAACGCCGCCTTGTCGGAGTTGGCGGCGCCGAGCAGCACGCCCGGCCCGGGCACCTTCTTGTCGTAGGCCACCGGGGCGTTGCCGACCTTGCCGATCGCGAAGCCGCGCTTCTTCAGCTCGTCGGCGGTCGCCTTGGCGAGGCCGGCCCGGGGGGTCGCGTTGTAGACGTTCACCGTGATCTGCGCCGGCTTGAGCGGGGCGTACACGGTGGTGGCGGTGGTGGTCGCCTTGCGGGGCTTGCAGCGGTCGGCGGCCGCGGTGGCCGCGCCACCGGTCTCCCCGTCGCCGCCGAAGACGTCCACGAGCTGAAGCGTTCCCCAGCCGGCCAGGCCCAGGGCGACCACCGCGGAGAGGCCCGCGACCACGATCCGGCGGCGTCGCCGGGGGCGCCGCATGCGCGGGTAGGTGTTACCCGTGATGCGGTACTTTCCGCCCATACCGGGGGGAGTGAGCATGCTCATGGGCGCAGCGTAATGCTGGCCCCTGACTATGCCTACTAAAGGATCAGCAGATGACCGCCGGACGGGTCTGAAACGGTCCGAACGGCTGATCCAACGAGGCTCAGACCCTCGGACCCTCAGTCCAGTTCGAGTACGCGCGCGTGCAGTACCTGGCGCTGCTGGAGGGCCGCGCGCACCGCGCGGTGCAGTCCGTCCTCCAGATAGAGGTCGCCCCGCCACTTCACGACATGGGCGAAGAGGTCGCCGTAGAACGTCGAGTCCTCGGCCAGGAGCGTCTCCAGATCCAGCTGGCCCTTGGTGGTCACCAGCTGATCGAGGCGGACCGGGCGCGGCGCGACGTCCGCCCACTGCCGGGTGCTTTCCCGGCCGTGGTCGGGGTACGGCCGCCCGTTGCCGATGCGCTTGAAGATCACACGGAAAGCCTACCGGGCGGATGGCGCCCGGCGCAGCCACGCGGCGCCGGTGCGATGCGTGAGAAACCGGAGCAAAGCGGTAACCGGTACGGGCGGGATCACGCCGGTTCACCCGGCTGGGCTATCCCGGGACGCACCCGGGACGCCCCCGGGGAGGTCTTGGGACGCCCCCGGGGAGGCCCTGGGGAGGCCCCGGGACGCCCCCGCGTGCCCGAGCCACCGCTCCGTACGGTCGTTGGGCGAAGTCCGCTCCCGGGCCGTCCCGGTCATCGGGCGAACGCGTGGGGCGCGGCCGGAGGGAATCCGACCGCGCCCCGACGCGTAGCCCTGGTGCCGATCGGTGCTACTCCGTGACCTCGTGGCCGTGGCCGTCGTGCAGGCCGCCGCCGCTGCCCGCGTCGCCCTCGGTGGGGACGGTGGTCACCGGCTTGCGCAGCGAGCTGAGGTCGTGCGCGTAGGTGCCGACCGCGTTGGCGATGACATCGACGTTGGCGTCCATCGCGGTGAGGTTGATGTTCTTCAGGTCATCGCACTTGGCGTGGTAGCAGGCGTCGTACGCGACCCCGGCCGTGCCGCCGAACTTCTGTGCCTGCGCCGGGGTCTTGACGCCCTCGGCACCCGTGAACGTACCGCCGGACGGGATGCCCACCTCGATGAACGGCCCGTAGTCCGAGCGGCCGGTGAAGTCGGTGCCCTCGTGCGGCAGACCGCGCTTGTCCATGAACTCGTTGATGTCCCGCTCCAGCTGGGCCGAGCCCGCCGGGCCCGCCGGGGAGCCGACGCCGTCCGAGTTGTCGCCGTCGTAGACGAACAGCCCGTAGTTCGGCGAGGCGATCATGTCGAAGTTCAGATAGAGCTTGATCTCCTTGCGGTCCAGCGCGCTGAGGTTGGCCACATAGTGCTCGGAGCCGAGCAGGCCGTTCTCCTCGGCCGACCACCAGGCGAAGCGCACCTTGTTGGTGGTCTTGTTGATCTCCTTCGACTGGGCGAACTTCAGCGCCACGTCGAGGAGTCCGGCCGAGCCGGAGCCGTTGTCGTTGATGCCGGGGCCGGCCGTCACCCCGTCGAGGTGGGCGCCGAGCATCACCGTGTTGGCGGCGTTGCCCCGGGCCGTCTCGGCGATGACGTTGTTGGTGGTCCGCTTCTCCTGGAGCTGGCGGAGGTCGAAGCGGACCGTCACCGGGCCCTTGGCCGCGTCGGCGGCGAGTTTCTCGCCCTCGGCCTGGGTGATGCCGCCGGTGGGTATCTTGGCGGCGTTGGCGTCGCCCAGGGTGCCGGAGAGCGCGCCCGCGGTGTTGTTGTAGATGATCGCGCCGGTGGCGCCCGCCGCCGCGGCCTGCGCCTGCTTGTCGGCGAAGGTGCAGCCGCCCCGCTTGATCAGGGCGATCTTCCCGGTGTACGCGGTGCCCGCGTAGTCGGCCGCCTCGCAGCCGGGGGTGGTGTCCTCCGCCGGGGCGGGGACCGCGGCCAGCTCGGCCGTGACACCGCCGACCGGGGTCGACTTGGTGTAGGTCATCGCCGATATCGCGACGTCCCGCGCCTCGGGCGAGACCACCGAGAGCTTCTCGGCCTGGGTGTTGGTGAACTGGAACTCGAACTTCTGGTACGAGACCTGGTAGCCGGCCTTCTTCAGCTGCTGGTACACATACGCGGCCGAGGCGTCGTGCCCGAGGGTGCCGGCCGCGCGGTTGCCGCCGGCCGAGTCGGCTATCTGCTGGAACTTCTGCAGGTGCCGGTACGCGTCCTTGGCGGAGGCGTCGCGCACCAGCTTCTGGGAGAGCTTCGCGGCGTCCTTGGCCGCTTCCTGTCCGGGGTCGGTCCGGACGGCGGAGGCGGGGGACGCGGAGACCAGCAGGAGCGGAGTCGCGAGTGCGGCCGCGGCCAGGGCGGCCGCCGCTCTGCGATGGGATGCGTTCACAGAGGTCCTTCCGGGGCGAACGAGGTTGAGGGGAAGCTAGCGATCTCCCAGGCTCCTGTGAACGGATGTGCCACAACTCACGTCTGATTCCGTACATTTGGCATCGCAGAACGTCACTTCGGTGCGGAACCTCCGCTTCCCCCGGCCGATCCGGAGACCTTGGCCGCCCGGCCCGGAGGCCATCGAGTCCCGCTACTCCGACTCCTTCTCCTGCTTGGCCGCGCGCTTGGCCTCCTGCTTGTACGCGCGCACCCGGGCGAGGGACTCGGGCCCGGTGATGTCGGCCGCCGAACGGTACGAGCCCTCCTCGCCGTACGCGCCCGCCGCCTCCCGCCAGCCGGGCGGCCGCACCCCGTACTGCTTGCCCAGCAGCGCCAGGAAGATCTGCGCCTTCTGCCTGCCGAAGCCGGGCAGCGCCACCAGCCGGGCCAGCAGCTCCTTGCCGCTCGCCGCGTCCGCCCAGACGGCCTCCGCCGCGCCGTCGTACTCCGCCACCAGATAGCGGCACAGCTGCTGCACCCGCTTGGCCATCGAGCCCGGGTAGCGGTGCACCGCCGGCTTGGCCGCGAGCAGGTCGGCGAACGCCTCCGGGTCGTACCCGGCGATCTCGTGCGCGTCGAGATCGTCCCCGCCCATCCGCCGGGCGATCGTGTACGGGCCGGAGAACGCCCACTCCATGGGCACCTGCTGGTCCAGCAGCATCCCGGTGAGCGCGGCGAGCGGACTGCGTCCCAGCAGCTCGTCGGCCTCGGCCTGCTGGGCCAGGTGGATCGTGGTGGTCATGGACCGATGGTCGCCCGGCCGTCCGCCCCCCGCACGGCGGGACGGCCGCCCGGGCCCGTACGGCGGACCGGTACCGCCATCGGCCCTTGACTTGGAGAGCGCTCCAACACCGAGAGTCCTCCTGCCACCGCCCGCGCCCAGCGGGCCGTACCAGGGGGTCCTCCATGCGTTACCGCACCATCGGCACCGATCCGGCCACCCGTCGCGAGGTGAGCGTGCTCAGCCTCGGCGCCATGCTCTTCGGCACCAGGACCGACGAGCGCACGTCCTTCGCGATCCTCGACCGGTACGTGGAGGCCGGCGGCACCTTCATCGACACCTCCAACAACTACGCGTACTGGCACCACGGCACCCAGGGCGGCGAGAGCGAGGCGCTGCTCGGCCGCTGGCGGCGCAGCCGGGGCGTCGGCGACGAGATCGTGATCGCCACCAAGCTCGGCGCCCGCCCGACCGCACCGGGCAGGGACTTCACCACCGACCGCGAAGGCCTCTCGGCGAAGGTCGTCCGCGAGTCGTCCGAACGCAGCCGTGAGCTCCTCGGCGTGGAGCGGCTCGACCTGCTGTACGCGCACATCGAGGACCCGGAGACCCCGTTGGGCGAGACCGTCGAGGCGTTCGCCGGGCTGGTCGGCGAGGGGACGGTCGGCCTGCTCGGGGTGTCCAACCACTGGGCCTGGAAGGTGGAACGTGCCCGGAGCCTGGCGGCGGCCGCCGGACTGCCCGCGTACGAGGTGCTCCAGTACCACCACACCTATCTGCGCCGCCGCACCGATGTGCCCGGCCGGCTCTCCCCGGACGGTGACCAGGGCGTGGCCGACGGCGCCCTCCTCAGTTACGTACGCGAGGAGCAGGAACGGGACCCGGGGCTGGCGCTGGTGGCGTACAGCCCGCTGCTGTCGGGTGCTTACGTACGTGAGGACAAGCCGCTCGACCACGAGCTGGACCACGCGGGCACCCCGGCCCGGCTGGCGGCGCTCCGCGAGGTGGCCGCCGAGACCGGGGCCACCGTCAACCAGGTGGTGCTGGCCTGGCTGATCGGCGCCGAGGTGCCGGCGATCCCGCTCGTCGGGGCGTCGTCGGTGGCCCAGCTGGACGAGAGCCTGGCCGCCGCCGATCTGGACCTGACCGCCGAGCAGCGGGCCCGCCTGGACGCGGTGCGCTGAACGAACGCCCGTACGGCCGGGTGATCTGCATCACTCGGCCGTGCGCAAAGCGACGCCCCACGGCATCCTTCCCGCCCTCCCGCACGCCTTTTGTACTGTCTGCACCGTCTGTACCGTCCATTGAGGACCGGAACGGGGCAAGAGGCGGGCCGGAAAGGGGTGAAACCCCCTTCGCGGCAACGGGAGACGGTCATACGATCTTCCCGGGCCGCACACCGGCGGCTGCCCGCGGCGACCACCGCCGGCGTCTCCCCGCCACCCCGCCCTCCCCCTTTCCCTGCCCCTCCCCCTTTCCCTTTCCTTTGACATTCGACGACCCGTCATGGCGCGCACCGCGTCCGGACGTCGGGCCCGGCCCGGCACCCTGACCGAAGGGCTGAAGTGAGAATCCGCCGAACGCTGGCCACGGCCGTCGCCGCCGCCGTGACCGCCCCCGTCGTCCTGCTGTCCGCCCCGCCCGCGCTCGCCGTGCCCCGTCTGTCCGGGTCGGCGCCCGGGGCCGAGCCCGCGGCGCAGGAGAGCAGCCGGGACCGGACCGTGGCGCCCGAGCCCGCCGCATCCGCCGCCAGGCGGCAGTCCGCCGACCAGCCGGACTCCCGTAACGAGTCCCGCAAGGGCGACCAGGGGGCCCAGGGCGGTGATCCGCAGAACCTCTCCGTCCCGGCGCTGCGGCGGGCGGTCGCCGAGGCGCGCGCGGCCCATGAGAAGGCCGTGGCCGCCGAGGAGGCGGCGATGGCGGCGTTCGAGAAGGTGGACGCGGACGGCGCGCCGCTGGTCCGGGCGATCGACGAGGCCGAGAAGGCGGCCGCCGCCGCGAACACCGCCCGGGAGGCCGCCGACCAGGCGCTGGTCGAGGCCGAGGACGCCCTCGCCGAGCTGCCCGACGACGCCACCGACGACCAGAAGAAAGCCGCCGAGAAGGCGGTGGCCGACGCCACCGCGGCCGTCGCGGTCGCCGAGAAGACGGAGACCGAGGCGCAGGCCGAGGTGACCGCGGCGCACACCGCGCTGGGCGACGCCCTGGTGGCCGCCTCCCGTGCGGTCCGCAAGGCCCAGGACGCCGCGGCCGCCGCCCAGGCCGCCCTGGACGCGGCCGAACAGGCCCTCAAGGACGCCCTGGAGCAGGCCGTCGAGGGCGCCTGCGTCCCCGAACCGCGGCTCACCGCCCGGGCGCTGGGTGTGCCCGGCGCGGTCGAGCGGGGCGCCACCGTGGTCTTCACGGTGCGGGTCGCCAACGGCACCGCCCGTACCATGGACACGGTCTGGCCGTACATCGCCGTGAGCGCCGTCGACCAGGGCGGTCAGAAGGGCATCGGGGACAAGCTGGACCTGACCTGGTCCACCGCCGGCGACCCGGACTGGCAGGAGCTGGACGGCGACAACTTCGCGGGCGCGGTCGAGACGCTGCAGCCCGGTGAGCACGCCGACATCAAGGTACGGCTGAAGGCCGGTGCCCAGACGCCCCTGGGCACCGGGACGGTGTCGGTGGCCGCCGACTACCTCAACGACGACGACTCCTGCGGCGGCACACCGGTCTACTACGAGTACGGCTTCGCCCTGACCGCCGCGAACTCCACGGTCACCCCGGGCACCTCGCCCACCCCCGCCCCGTCCCCGGCCGGCGGCGCCCAGAGCCAGGTGTGGACCCCGGCCGGCCCGTCCAGCCCTGTCGCCACCGGCTCGGGCCTCGGCGGCAGCCTGGCCGCCACCGGCTCGTCCTCCGCCGTCCCGGGCATCGCCCTGGCGAGCGGGACGGCGCTGCTGCTGGGCGCCGGCGCGGTCTACGCGGCCCGCCGCCGCCGAAGCACCCCGCAGGACTGACGCCGCTGTCCACAGGAGGCACCCATGGTGAAGCAGCCGCCGCCGGCCGGCCTGGCCGAAGCCGAACGCTCGTACCAGGCCGGGCGCTTCGAGGAGGCGCGGGCGCTGCTGGTGGCGCTCAGCGCCGCGTACCCCGAGGACGCCGAGACGGCGTACCGCACGGCGAGCGTCCACGACCGCCTGGGGCTGGAGGCCGAGGCGGTGCCGTACTACGAGCGGTGCCTGAGCGGCGCGGAGCTGTCGGACTCCTCACGGCGCGGCGCGCTGCTCGGGCTCGGCAGCACCTACCGCGTCCTCGGCCGGTACGAGGAGGCCGTGCGCACCCTGCGCCGGGGCGCCGAACGGTACCCGGACGACGGGGCGCTCCGCGCCTTCCTGGCGATGGCCCTCTACAACACCGGCGGCCACCACGAGGCCACCACCCTGCTGCTGCGGCTGCTCGCCGAGACCAGCGGGGACGAAACCGTACGGGCCTACCGTCGTGCCATCGTCCACTACGCCGACGACCTGGACGCGACCGTCTGAGGTCCCTTCGCTCCCCCGTTCCCGCGGAAGACATGGGCCGTATGCCAGAAGCGGTGCTCGGCCGCCACCGGCGCCGAACCGTGCCGCGGGCCGATCAGGGCTTGCCCCGCCAAGGCGCGCACCTGCTGCTCGGCGGCCGCGCTCCGGCCCGCGAACCGGGCTGACACCACCACCCGCAGATCCTCGCCGAGACCCAGTACGCCCTTGTCGAAGAGCTTGTGGTGCAGGGCGCAGAGGCAGAGCCCGTTGTCGACGTCGTCCGGCCCCTTGAACGCCCACCAGCGCACATGGGCCGCCTCCAGCCCGACCGGCACCGTGCCGAGCGCCCCGTCGTACCCGCAGAACGCGCACCGGTACTCGTACGCCGCCAGCACCATGTCCCGCATCCGCCGCCCCCGCCGCCGCCCCCGCTGCCCCGGCACCAGCCCCAACCCTCCGTACTCCCCAGGCGCCCCATGGTCCCCGTACTCCAACTCCACCCCCGCCGCCTCGCACAGCTCCCCATGCAACGACGGCGGGAAGTGCAGATCCAGCAGGATCCGGGCCATCCGGACGAGCAGCGCCGGATCGCGCCTCAGCGCCGTCCGCAGTTCGGGGTCCAGCCGGCCGCGCGCTCCGGACGCCCGCAGCTCGGTCACCAGCGGGCCCGGGCTCCCCGCCCCGCCGTCCGTGCTCACCTCCCACACCCCGTCACCCGTCAGATGGTGGAAGGGGTACGCGGGAGTGGTCCGGTTCCTCGGCCCGTACTCGGCCAGCAGCCGCTTCAGGTCCCCCTCCACGGCGCTGTACCGCAGCTCGCCCTCGGGGTCCTCCTGGAAGCGGCCCAAGGCGTACAGCAGCAGCAACGGCTTGTGCGGCGCCCGCGCGCCGTCCCGCGCCCACTGCCGCAGCCCCGCCACCCGCTCCAACCAGTCCACGGCCGCCGAGCCTATCCAGGGCCGTGGATGCGAGGTGATCACCCCTCCCCGCCTCGCACCCGCGACGGCCGTTCTGCGCCCTTCGCCGGAAATGGCTACCGTCGCCTTCCGTACGCACGCGCGAACCGACCAGTGAGGCACCCCATGACCCTGAGCATCCGCAACCAGCTCCCCGGCACGGTCTCCTCCATCACCAGCGGCGAGGCCATGTCCACCGTGCGGGTACGCCTGGTCGGCGGCCAGGACATCACCGCCGCCATCACCACCGACGCCGTCAAGGACCTGGGCCTGTCCGAGGGCTCCGAGGTCCGCGCCCTGGTCAAGTCCACCGAGGTCGCCCTCGCCACCGCCCCCGTGACCGGCCTCTCCATCCGCAACCAGCTCCCCGGCACCGTCACCGGCGTCACCACCGGCGGCGCCATGGCCAGCGTCCGCCTCGACGTCGACGGCGCCGAACTGACCGCCGCCATCACCAAGGACGCCGTCCAGGACCTCGCCCTCACCCCCGGCACCCCCGCCGTCGCCCTGATCAAGTCCACCGAGATCTCCCTCGCCTCGGCCTGACCAAGGGCGCCGGATTCTGCGGGCACATACCGAAGGGCCCCACCGCGATCGGTGGGGCCCTTCGGTACACCGGACAGAAACCAGGACAAGGATCGCTCCAGTGCCGAGGTCGGCCGCCGTGGGTACGTGCGGGGGGAGTGACCCTGGCGGACCGAGTCTGGGTAACTCGCTTTGCAGGTTTGCCTGGGCTGGGCAGGACGCGATCCGGGGGTGTTCGATGGCGTTCATCCCCGTGCGGAGCCAGCGAGACGGACGCGGTCTACTCCGAGGAGCCAGCACAGAGGTTGGGGGTTGCGGGTGACGTCGGAGCTTCCCATCACCTGATGGCTCGACCCGGTCCCCTGGTCCCATTTGCCTCCCAGCTACAGCTCATCACCCACGATGACCCTCTGGCATGAGCCCATCGCAGCCGATTCGACGGTTATCGACGTTTACCTACGGCTGCTCAAGTGTCTCTGATCACGCTTACACCACCTCTGAGCTGCGCTTATTCATTTTACCGAAAGTCACACACCCGGCTTATCGAGTGGCTATCGTCGTAGCTATGACAGCGACAGCCACTGCAGAGGACCACCTCGCGACCGGCGACTCCATCAACGAGCAGCTGAACGCCGGCGCTTCCCTGGACGCTGCCGCCGCTCGCCTGGGAATCACTTCGAGGTGGGCCAGGAAGCTTGCGTGGCTGTCGCGAACCTTCACGGCTGCGGACCGTGAAGAGATCGGGGCTGAGAACCTGGCGAGCCTTCGGATCACGCACCTTGAAGCAATCGCAGGACAGCAGGCACAGCTCCGTGTCCCGCTCCTGATAACGGCAGCTGAGGAGCTGCTGTCCGTGCGCGGCCTCAGGAAGCGGGCGGCCGGACTGCGAAGCGGCTGCCGCCCGGCCGTCAAGGCTACCGACACCGTGGAGCGATCCGGTGGCCCAGATGCGCTGCGAAGCACGGAGCGGGCTCTGGCCCGGTACGCCGGAATGCCGAAGGAGCAACTCCTGCGGATCTATACCGGGGAGTCAGGGCCGTACATCGCCGGTGTCATTCGGGCAGCCCACCAGCTGGAGGCCCGTATCACTCAAGAGGGCGGCGAATCCTTCGGTATGGCGCCTAACGACGGAAACCTCATCTAGGAGATTCGGGCAATGGCCCTCGAAGTAGTCGAGACTGGTCGGCACGTCCCCTTGGACGAGATTGCCGAGTCCCCGCAGAAGGTGCGCCGAGAAACTGTCGAGCAACGCCTTGACGACCTCGCGAAGAGCATCAAGGAACACGGTCAGATCCATGCCGTATCTCTTCTCCAGCACGACGACGCGCCTGTAGGTAAGTACGAACTCATAAACGGACACCGCCGCTTTCAGGCAGCACGCCGCGGCGGTATGAGAAGCCTCCGGGCTAACATCTACCGCATTCCGGCGGGGCAGGAGAAGAACAGAGATCTGCTGATTCAGCAGCATCTCTACGCAGCGAACATGGCTGAGCCTCTCATCCCGGTAGAACGTGCTCGGATGTTCGAAGCACTGATTCAGCAATACGGTATGAGTGTTGAGCAAGTTGCTAATTGCTTCGGGGGGGAAACTGCGGAATCCGTGGCCGAAGCGATGAAGTACCTCGCCATCGACCCCGTAGTGCTCGACGTGATCTCTGCTCATCCGGAGAAATTCTCCGAAGGCCACATTCGTGTACTTGCTGAGTTTTCCTCTCCCGGCAAGCGGGCTTGGCGGATGAAGCCGGATGAGCAACTTCGAGTAGCGCGGGAAGTCGCTGAACAAAAGGACAAGCTCATCGCAGCGGATCCGCGCAAGCTCGAAGAGCGCGTAAAGAGTGTTGTCAAGCTTCGGCGTGAGCAGGAACGTGCCAAGAACGAAAAGGAAAAGATCAAGAAGACGCAGGCCGACCCGGTTAAGGTGCTCTTCAGGGCTGTTGAAGCTGTGGAGAGTGCCGTGCGCAGTCTCCGCGACGTTGACCTCCTACCCATTAAGGAAATTGACGCGGGCGACAAGGGTGACCTGATTAAGCGCCTTTACGATTCTGTGCAGTCGCTCGACGATTTCGCGAATGAGCGGCTGTCTAAGCTTGCTACCTCTCGGAAGACCGCCCAGTGAATGAAATGAAAGAGCTGAATAATCGGAGCGGCCATAGGGAGCGTCTGCAGGTTAACCCGGACACGCTTCGGCTCGTCCCGGCAGGGAGACGCGAATTCTGGGAAAAGCTCGCAGAAGATGTCGAGCTCAATATTGCGAGCCAGTTTGGTAAGCGTTGGACTATGCTTGCCACCCTTACAGTGATACTGGCTACGCCAGAAGATACTTATGAGGATGTGGCACGCGCTTTGAATCGCTCACCCGGAGCGATTCGGTATCGACGGCAAGCAATGATTCACCTATTGCGCGACGAGCATTCTGCCGTTGACCGTGTAGAAGCGTACAGGGGCGACCGCAAGAAATTCCACAAGTACAGTGACTATGCGCAAGTTGCTGAAGCTCTTGAACATTTGGGGTATTTCGACTTGCCCGTTCGGGAGCAATTTGTGCTTGCAGTACCTCTGGGGCAGCCAAGCAAGAGTTGGCGCGGGGACGGTTCATCCGCGGCTCTGGCGCAGAAAAAAGGACGAGAAGGTTCGCTCAAAGACGAGGTGCGTCGACTGCTAGATGAGGCCCGAAAGCGTAACATTTACTCTTAGGTCAAATTCTCTTTACGGCTCGCCGGTTTCTCCGGCGGGCCGTTGTCGTTGTCCGGATACGGCACACGATGACATGGGTCCCGGGTGTTCGGATGGGCACCGGGTTCGGCGATACCGAGGAAGCATCGCTCACAGATGGCATTACCTTGACGCATCTCGCGCACGTCTAACAGCCGACCGTCCCCCGACCTCCACGCGCGCTCGGGGCCACGCTCCGCACACGCGAAACCACAGAGCCTACGCGAGCCCCCGGGGATGGGACATCAGCGCGGCCCCGCCCTCCAACACATGCTGTCCGGCATGAACTATTGCTGCGCCGAACGTTGCCGGACGTTGCGCCAGCGTTGACACAGTGATGCGCCGCATGCCATGGTTGATGTACCGGCGCACCGCAGGGGGGTGCCGGAGAGGAGGAAGGAATCCAAATGAGCACGCCTATGCGCAGGACGTCGCTGGTAAAGGTCGCCGAGTTCGTGGCTTCCAGGGGGGTGGGCGGCAAGTTCAGCAAGCTGGAGCTTTTTGAGGCCGTCCCGGACGTCTCTCAGGCGGACCGCCGCATGCGGGACCTCAGACCGATGGGCTGGAAGATCGACAACTACAAGGTCAACCCGAATCTCAAGCCGGATGAGTACCTCGTCAGGGAACTGGGGACGAGAGTCGACCTTGGTGAGACGCCGCCAAAGACCATTCGCAAGAACATCACCGGCCCCAAGCGGCGGCGCATCCTGGAGCGTGACGGCCATACGTGCCAGGTCTGCGGGATCCGCGCGGGGCAGGAATTCCCGGACGCCCCCGGTCGCACCGCAGTTTTGACCATCGGCCATATCATCCCGATCAACCGCGGCGGCGCGAATGACGATGAGAACCTACGTGCCGAATGCCAGCGTTGCGGCGACGAGTCTCGCGACATCACTGTGGACCCGCCCACAGGTCAGCAGGTGCTTGCCCACGCTTCCCACCGGAGCCTGAAGGACAAGCGCACCCTCTACGGCTGGATGCAGGCCGGGCGGCGCACCCCGTCTGACACCGAGAAGGTCTTTCAGGAGTGGTCCCGGTTGTCAGGGGAAGAGCGCATAAAGGTCATGACTGCCCTTGCGGAGCAGGTCATCAAGGGGCTTGAAAATGACTGACCCATCCGCCCGGCAGCCGCCTGCCAGATGCACCTCGCGACCTAGCCCATGAGGGGCGGCGGCGTGCCAGTGAGGTAAGTAGGATGGGCAGCGCTTCACCGGTTTCCCTAGCTCGTCGACCTCCTTGTCGGGAGTCGTCGGTTACCCCGTGAAAGTCAAGGAAGTTGATGGAACTGGAGGTGCAACGGTGGTGAGTTCTGACATGGGCAAGCCTGGCAGGAAGTGGACCGGACCGGAGCAGTGGCAGGTGGGTCTGGCAGCGCTGGGAGTGCTTGTGGCGATCATCGCCTTGATGCTGCAGCTCGTGCAGTAGCGACAGCATTGTGAGCCCTGAGACGGCCGTGCCGGGAAGAAGTGAGCCCGGCCGAATCGAGAACGGCCGGGCTCAGTACTGCACCGCGAAGGCCTGCTGGGTGGCACCCCGGTCGGGCCTTCTGCATAGATGGCCACAGTTCAAAACTGCAACCATGTCCACCACCGTAGCGTACTGCTCCGTACGCTACGACGAGGCGGTTTCTTTCGGATCATCTCGCTGACCAGATGGAGATGGCGGCGATATGGAGTCCGGCGAGGTAAATGGTGGCGGTCTTGTCGTATCGGGTGGCGAGGCCGCGCCACTGCTTGAGCTTGTTGAGGTCAACGACACACATCAACCAACGATCGGATGATCCGGAGGAAACGTCCTAGACGATGTCGCGCACTCGGCAGCGTCAGAGGCACCCCCCAGGGCGCCGATCACAGCCGCGGGATCGCCGTCGCACCGCACATGCAGCTCCTCAGCCTCCGGAGGGAAGAGCCGGGCGCGATACCGCTGAAGATCGCTCTCGGAGACATAGATCGCGTTCGAATCGTTCACGTGGAACTTGTTGCAATTGCTGATCCGTGCCCATGACTCGTCATGGCTCACCCGCCAGGTAGATGAGGAGCGGGATCGCTCCGGCACCGATGGCGAGCGACCGCCACTTCTCCTCCTCTGGGGTCCAGAAGCCGTGGTCGACCACGACGTCATGTCCGGCCTTCAGGTGCTCCCTGAGTCCGACGGCCACGTCTCCGTGGACGGAGCGTTCCAGGGTCGGGAAGACTCTGCGTGGGAAGTTGACGCCGTACACGCCATGCAGACGGAACACCTCCTCGTCCGGACACAGCCGCTCGAATCCGCGCTCGGTGAGGACTCGGGACAGGGCGGTCTTGCCGGAGCCGGGAAGGCCCGCCATGAACACACCGCAGCCGGCGAGGCGGCGCAAGACTCGCCTGTGCGTCGTTCAAGTCGCTCAAGCCCCGACTGCGGATCGGGCTCGGCTCCGGCTCGGCGCCGGCAGCGTCGCCGCTGGGGGCTACTTCCGCCCCCTCCTCGTCGGTGCTCGCACCGCCATTGCGGCCGACATCGCCTTCCTCGCCGTCGTCCTCGCCTGGGGCGTTGTGACGGTCCTGAAGTCGATCGGAGGCACGGAGGAGCAGGCCGCCGCAAAGTCCATCGGCGGTCCGTGACGGCCGACTGCACAACGTGCGGCACACCATCGGCACGGTGCTGCTGCTGAGCGTTCCCGATCGGGTGATCGACCAGATCATGGGTTGGGAGCCGGGCGGGGCCGAACGGATGCGGGCGCGCTACCTCCACGTCTCCGACCAACTCCTGAAGGAGGTGACTCGGAAGATCGGCGCGGCGATCTGGGGGACCCAGTGAACAACCGTAGTGGACAAAGACCAGGACAACGGAGGCTGAGGAATGTCGAAGGGCCCCACTGCAAGCAGTGGGGCCCTTCGACATCGTGCCCGGTGAGGCACTGGCGGAGGATACGAGATTCGAACTCGTGAGGGGTTGCCCCCAACACGCTTTCCAAGCGTGCGCCCTAGGCCTCTAGGCGAATCCTCCGCCGGGAACATTACATGACCGAGAGGGGTGCTCGCGAACTCGTTCCCCGCTGGTCACGGGGAGGGGGTCCGGGGAGTGGAGTGGGTGCGGGAGGCGGGTGTGGGCGGGGTCGGGCATCGGGTAGTCTGGGCGCAGCCCCTCACGTGGCGCTATCTGACTGAACTCCCCCAGGGCCGGAAGGCAGCAAGGGTAGGTCGGCTCTGGCGGGTGCGTGGGGGGCCCTTTGCGTTCCGGGTGGGGTTTCCGGGGTGTGGGCCGGTGGGCGGGATGGGTGTGGGGGAGCTCGTGGCGGGGTGACGGGGCCGGGCGGGGCGGTCGGGGAGGTGCGGGGCCGGTCGGTTGTCGGTGGGGCCCGATATCGTCGTAAGCGTGTCGTCCCTCGCCTTGTACCGCCGCTACCGCCCCGAGACCTTCGCCGAGGTCATCGGGCAGGAGCATGTCACCGACCCGCTGCAGCAGGCCCTGCGTAACAACCGGGTCAACCACGCGTACCTGTTCAGCGGGCCGCGGGGGTGCGGGAAGACGACCAGTGCGCGGATCCTCGCGCGCTGTCTGAACTGCGAGCAGGGGCCCACGCCCACGCCGTGCGGTGAGTGCCAGTCCTGCCAGGACCTGGCGCGGAACGGGCCGGGGTCGATCGATGTGATCGAGATCGACGCGGCGTCGCACGGAGGCGTGGACGACGCCCGTGACCTGCGGGAGAAGGCGTTCTTCGGGCCCGCGAGCAGCCGGTACAAGATCTACATCATCGACGAGGCGCACATGGTCACCTCGGCGGGGTTCAACGCCCTGCTGAAGGTGGTCGAGGAGCCGCCGGAGCATCTGAAGTTCATCTTCGCCACGACCGAGCCGGAGAAGGTCATCGGGACGATCCGGTCCCGGACGCACCACTACCCGTTCCGTCTGGTGCCGCCCGGCACGCTGCGGGACTACCTGGGCGAGGTCTGCGGCAAGGAGGAGATCCCGGTCGCGGACGGGGTGCTTCCGCTGGTGGTGCGGGCCGGTGCCGGTTCGGTGCGTGACTCGATGTCGGTGATGGACCAGCTGCTGGCCGGCGCCGCCGAGGACGGTGTGACGTACGCCATGGCCACCGGACTGCTGGGGTACACCGACGGCTCGCTGCTGGACTCGGTGGTGGACGCCTTCGCCTCCGGGGACGGCGCCGCGGCCTTCGAGGTGGTGGACCGGGTCATCGAGGGCGGGAACGACCCGCGCCGCTTCGTCACCGACCTGCTGGAGCGGCTGCGCGACCTGGTGATCCTCGCCGCCGTACCGGACGCCGGGGAGAAGGGGCTGATCGACGCCCCCGCCGATGTGGTGGAGCGGATGCAGGCGCAGGCCTCGGTGTTCGGGGCCGCCGAGCTGAGCCGCGCCGCCGACCTGGTCAACACCGGGCTGACCGAGATGCGCGGGGCCACCTCACCGCGCCTCCAGCTGGAGCTGATCTGCGCCCGGGTGCTGCTGCCGGCCGCGTTCGCCGACGAGCGGTCGCTGCTGGCCCGGCTGGACCGGCTGGAGCGGAGCGGGCCCCCGGCGGCCGCCGTCTTCCAGCAGCCCGGCCCGGGACCGGCGGTGGGGTACGTACCGGGCCCGGAGGCTCATGGGCAGCCGGCGCCCATGCCTCAGGCTCCGGCACCCGTACCTCAGGCTCCGGCGCCCCAGCCGGCGCAGGAGGCGCCCGCCGCCGACGGTGGGACCCCTGCCCCGGCCAAGCCGGGGGCCTGGCCCTCCGCCGGTGGAGGCCAGGGCGATACGGCGGGCGGCGGCGGTGCCCAGGGAAGTGGTGGTGCGCAGGGCGGGGGCGGTGGGCGTCCTGCCGGTGCCTGGCCGTCGGCGTCCACTCCGGGGAGCCGGCCGGCCGCCCCGGCGGCGCCCGCGGCCCCGCAGCAGGCCGCACCGGCCGGGCAGGCGTCGGGAGGAACCTCTCCGGGGATGGCGCAGGGCGCGGCCCAGGTGCGGAACATGTGGCCGGACGTCCTGGAGGCGGTCAAGGGCCGCCGCCGCTTCACCTGGATCCTGCTCAGCCAGAACGCCCAGGTCGCCGGGTTCGACGGCACCACCCTCCAGCTCGGCTTCCTCAACGCGGGCGCCCGCGACAACTTCGCCGGCAGCGGCAGCGAGGACGTGCTGCGCCAGGCGCTGGCCGAGCGGTTCAACGTGCACTGGAAGATCGAGGCGATCGTCGATCCCTCCGGTGGCTCCGCCCCGCCGCCCCCGCCCGGCTCCGGCGGACCCGCCGGCGGCTACGGAGGCGGGTACGGCGGTGGGCAGGGCGGTGGATCCGCTGGCGGCCAGGGCGGCGGGGCGGTCGGTGGGTACGGCGGCGGGGCTCCGGCGGCGCCCGCGGGGCCGGCTCCCGGCACCGTGCAGGGGCCGTCGTCCGGGGGTCAGGGGAATGCGGGCCCCGGGCCCGTGTCGCATACGCCGCAGAGGGGCGCAGACTCGGCCGAACGGCCCGGTTCCGGGCCGTCGGCGGACCGGTCGCCCGCCGGCGGCGGCACGGACCGGCCCGCACCGCCGCCCCGGCCGCCGGTGCGGCTGGAGGACGACGTGCCGGAGGAGGACGACCCCGACCTGGTCGACTCCGCGCTCTCCGGCCACGACCTGATCGTGCGGGAGCTGGGCGCCACGGTGGTGGAGGAGTACACCAACGAGTAGGCCGCGACCGGCACGGCGGTGGTACGGAGGAACGTACGAGGGCGGGGCGGGCGTCCGCTCGGTGGCCCGCACAAGGGCGTCCTCCGTCCGCGGGCTACCCTGGCTGGCGTGAAGGTCCTCGTCATCGGCGGCGGCGCCCGCGAACACGCCCTGTGCCGCTCCCTCTCCCTCGATCCCGACGTCACCGCTCTGCACTGCGCGCCCGGCAACGCCGGAATCGCGGAGGTCGCCGAGCTCCACCCGGTGGACGCCCTCGACGGCGCCGCCGTGGCCGCTCTGGCCGGTGAACTCGCCGCCGACCTGGTCGTCATCGGCCCGGAGGCCCCGCTGGTCGCGGGGGTCGCCGACGCCGTGCGGGCGGCCGGCATCCCCTGCTTCGGCCCGTCGAAGGAGGCCGCCCGGCTGGAGGGCTCCAAGGCCTTCGCCAAGGACGTGATGGCCGGGGCCGGGGTGCCCACGGCCCGCTCGTACGTCTGCACCACCCCGGAGGAGATCGACACCGCGCTGGACGCCTTCGGCGCCCCGTACGTGGTCAAGGACGACGGCCTCGCCGCCGGCAAGGGCGTCGTGGTGACCGACGACGTCGAGCAGGCCCGGGCGCACGCCCGCTCCTGCGAGCGGGTGGTGATCGAGGAGTTCCTGGACGGCCCCGAGGTCTCCCTCTTCGCCATCACCGACGGCACCACCGTGCTGCCGCTCACCCCCGCCCAGGACTTCAAGCGCGCCCTCGACGGCGACCAGGGCCCCAACACCGGCGGCATGGGCGCCTACTCGCCGCTGCCCTGGGCCGACCCCAAGCTGGTGGACGAGGTGCTTCAGACCGTCCTCCAGCCCACCGTGGACGAGCTGCGCCGCCGCGGCACCCCGTTCTCCGGGCTGCTCTACGCGGGCCTGGCGATCACCTCGCGCGGGGTGCGGGTCATCGAGTTCAACGCCCGCTTCGGCGACCCGGAGACCCAGGTCGTGCTGGCCCGGCTGCGCACCCCGCTGGCCCGGGTGCTGCTGCACGCGGCCGAGGGCACCCTGGACAGCGAGCCGCCGCTGACCTGGCACGACTCCGCCGCCGTGACCGTGGTCATCGCCTCCCACAACTACCCCGGAACCCCGCGCACCGGTGATGCGATCACCGGTCTGGAGGAGGTGGCGGAGCTGGACGCCCCGGGCGCCTACGTCCTGCACGCGGGTACGCGACGGGAGGGCGACGCGGTGGTCAGCGCCGGGGGCCGGGTGCTCTCGGTCACCGCCACCGGTGAGGACCTGGCCGAGGCGCGGGACCGCGCCTACGCGGCGGTCGCGCGGGTCCGGCTGGACGGCTCGCAGCACCGTACCGACATCGCCCGCACCGCCGCCGGGAGCTGATCGGCGGCCGGCGGCCTGTGGCCTGGGACGCGCCGCGGGATCCGGTCCGAGGACCGGATCCCGCGGCGCGTCTTTCTGTCCACACCTTTGCCCAAAGCCATTCCATCGAGTGATGGCTGAGCCATACGGATGACGCCTGCCGGTGCCCCAACTAGGGTGCCGCGCAGGCGTTCCGGCGCGTTCCGGCACTTGGCCCACCGGC
Source organism: Streptomyces sp. NPDC046887 (assembly GCF_040644755.1). Classification (NCBI taxonomy): domain Bacteria; kingdom Bacillati; phylum Actinomycetota; class Actinomycetes; order Kitasatosporales; family Streptomycetaceae; genus Streptomyces; species Streptomyces sp. NPDC046887. The sequence goes on along the minus strand of NZ_JBEYXH010000020.1, from coordinate 69,180 downwards.
ATTGCGATGTCAGTGGCGGGTGCCACAGTGGGGGAGTGACCAGTACCGCCGCGAGGCAGTCCGCCGCAGGGCAGAAGGGGGTGACGTACAGCCGTGTCCGACGCCGCGAAGGGGATGGGTGAGGAGCGGGGCGCGCAGGCCGCCCGGGCCCGGGCGCTGGCCGTGCTGCGGGTGCGCGGCCGGGCGCTGGGCGTGGCCCTGCTGCCGGCGGCCGTCGCCGTGGTCCTGCTGGCCGGCGGGGCGACGGGGCGGCTGACCGGCGCCGGCTGGGACGCCGCGCGCTGGGCGGTCTCGGCGCTGGCGGTGGCCGTGCTGGCCGCCGCCGCGGTGGTGGCCTCGGCGGTGGCCCGGGCCAGGCCGGCGCTCACCCCGACGGTCGACATCCCCGCGGAGTCCGCCCCCGACCTGTACCGGCTGGTCCAGGACCTCGCCGGGCGCCTGGACGTTCCGGCGCCCTCGGCGATAGCGCTGACCCCGGACTGCGACAGCTGGCTGGAGGACCGCTCCCACCCGGCGCACGCCCGGGCGCTGCCCGGCGCATCCGCGCGCGGCCGCCGCTCGGAGGCGGCGCCGGTGCTGGTGATCGGCTCGCCGTTCCTGTGGTGGATGAGGGTGGCCGAGCTACGGGCGGTGCTGGCCCCGGTGGTCGCCGGTACCGGCCCCTCGGCGCACCCCGACATAGCCGACGCCCGCCGGTTCGTCCGCGGGCTGGACGCGGCGGTCGCCGCGGCGGACCGTCCGGGGCCCGGGGGCGGTGGGGTACGCGGGTGGGGTGCGCGGTTCACCGGCGCGGTGGCCAGGATCCTGCTCCGCTCCTGCCGGGCGCATGTCGCCGAGATGGAGCGGGGGGTCGCGGCCGCCGGTTCGGAGCGGGCCCGGGAGGTGGACTACGGGCTGCGGATCGCCGCCCAGGAGCAGGTCGGCCTCGCGTACGCGGGGTGGGACCGGCTGTTGACCCGGGTGGCGCTGCCCGCGTGGCGGATGGGCCGCTGGCCGTCCCGGCTGGACGCGGGGGTCGTCTCGGCGCTCACCGAGCTGTCCCGGCGCGACCGGCTCGCCGAGGGGTACGCCTCCCGGCTGGGCGAGCGCCCCGCGTGCGACCTGCTGGAGGAGCCCGGGCTGGTGGACGAGGCCACCTCGCTGCTGGCCGCCCGCCTCTTCCACGGTGGCCCCGCCCGGCCCGGGCCCGGCTGGGCGCCGGTCGACTGGCAGGACTATCCGGACGAGGTGGTGGGCCGGAAGTGGCGCACCGAGGCGGCCCGGCTGCACCGCGTCCTCGACCGGCTGGGCGTGGAGCGCGGCACCGACGGGACGCTGGCCCGGGTCATGGACCATCTGTCGGCCGGCACCGACCGGGGCGGTGAGGCCCTGGCGGCCGCGATCACCGCCGAGGTGGCCCGCGAGCGGGCGGGGGAGCCGGGTGGCCTGGCGGCCGGGTCGGCGCCGGCCGGGACCGCCACTACCGGGCAGGCCGCGAGTGGGCCCGGCACCCCGGCGGCGGCCCCCGGTGGTCCCCTGGCGGCCGGGTCGGGGACGACCCGCGGCGGCTCCGTGGGCGGGTCGGCGACGGCCACGGACGGTCCGTACTGCGCCCCGGAGGCGCCCGCGGGCGGTCCCACCACGTCGGCGGCGGCCCCTGATGGCCTCCTCTTCGGTCCCGCCCCGGTGGCCCGTCCGGAGGAGCCCGTCGCACCGCGACCGGCCCCGGCAGCGTCGGTCGCCGCGCCCTACTCCGTACCGCAGGCGTCCATCGCCACCCGGCTCTCCGAGCCCGGGCCCCCGGAGCATCGGTCGCCCGAGGCGGACCCGGCTGCCGGAAGCCACCCGTCCTCCGAGGCCGGCCCAGCACCCTCAGGGGCGTACCCGACCTCCGACCCCGCTTCCGGCCCCGGCCACGCCTCCGGCCCCGACCCCGCTCCCGGTCCCGGCCACGACCCCGGTCTCGGCCACGACCCCGGTCCCGGCCACGACCTCGCCTCCGACCTCTACGGCGACCTCCCGCTCCTCCCCCTGCAACCACCACGCACCGGGCGGGAGTTGCTCGCGGACCATGTCACCGCGATGGTCTGCTGCGCGGCCGTGGACACGGCCGGGGCCGCGCCGGGGCTGGACTGGCTGGACGGGCCCACCCTGCTCGTCGCCGGGCGGCGTCATCCGGACCTCGCGGCCAGGGTGCTGAGCCTGGTGGAGGACGCCGACCCGGGGCCGCTCCGGGCATGGCTGGCCACCGTGGGCGTACGGGCCGAGAAGCCGGTACGGCTCGGCTGAGCGGGGGAGGGGGAGGGCAGGGGTGGGGAGGAGGAGGCGTCGGTGCCGGCTCCCGACTCCGAAGCGCCCGGGGTCCTGGCGGGTGGGACCTGGATGGAGGACCGCACCCCGGCCCGGGGGAGCCCGCACTTCGGCGCCCGCCAGCCGGCCTCTACCTCCCCCCGGATGTGAAGGGAGGATTCCGGTTTCGTCAATCCGCGACAAAGGGTGACGGGGTGCGTGCGTTATGTGATGTGCTGGGGATCGGCAGTGACAAGCACGGGGGACAGCGAGGGAGGGGCGCCATGGGGGCGGAACACATCAGACGGTGGGAGTCGGGAGCCCTCGCCCACGCCGTCACGGACCCGTTCGGGCAGGGGCCGCTGCCCTGGCTGCGGGCCAGCGAGCCGTATCTCGACGACTCCGGCCAGGTGGTGCCCTGGTACGCCGATCCGGACCTCGGCGCCCGGGGCAGAGGCGGCGGGACCCGGTCGGCCGACGATGTGCACCGCCAGATCAAGGGGTTCACCTCCACCGGGGCGGTCGCCCCCGGGGAGGCCGTCGACTTCCACATCACCGTGGACCCGCCCCAGGAGTTCTCCGTGGGCGTCTACCGCATCGGGCACTACGCCGGAGCCGGGGCCGCCAAGGTCACCACCAGCCCCCGGCTGGCCGGCATCGTCCAGCCGGCCCCGCTCACCGCCGACCGCACCGTCTCCTGCCACCACTGGTGGCTGTCCTGGCGGATGCAGGTCCCCTCGTACTGGTCGGTCGGCGCCTATGTCGCCGTGCTGACCACCGCCGACGGCCACCGCTCCCACATCCCCTTCACCGTGCGCGACGAGCGGCCCGCCGATCTGCTGCTGCTCCTGCCGGACGTCACCTGGCAGGCGTACAACCTCTACCCGGAGGACGGCCGGACCGGCGCCAGCCTCTACCACGCCTGGGACGAGGAGGGGCGGCTGCTCGGCGAGGAGGACGCCGCCACCACGGTCTCCTTCGACCGCCCCTACGCGGGCGCCGGGCTGCCGCTGCACGTGGGCCACGCCTACGACTTCATCCGCTGGGCCGAGCGTTACGGCTACGACCTGGCCTACGCCGACGCCCGCGATCTGCACGCCGGCCGGGTGGATCCCACCCGGTACCGGGGCCTGGTCTTCCCCGGCCACGACGAGTACTGGTCGGTCCCCATGCGCCGCACCACCGAGGCCGCCCGCGACCACGGCACCTCGCTGGTCTTCCTGTCCGCCAACACCATGTACTGGCAGGTCGAGCTGTCCCCGTCCGCCTCCGGGGTGCCGGACCGCCTGCTCACCTGCCGCAAACGCAAGGGCCCCGGCCGCCCGGCGCTCTGGCGCGAGGTGGACCGCCCCGAGCAGCAGCTGCTGGGCATCCAGTACGCGGGCCGGGTGCCCGAGCCGCACCCCCTGGTCGTCCGGAACGCCGACCACTGGCTCTGGGAGGCCACCGGGGCGGGCGAGGAGGACGAGCTGACCGGGCTGGTCGCAGGCGAGGCCGACCGCTACTTCCCGCGCACCGCGCTCCCCGACCACCAGCGGCGCATCCTGCTCGCCCACTCGCCCTACCGGGACGGCGACGGCGCCCTGCGCCACCAGGAGACCTCTCTGTACCGCGCGCCGTCCGGGGCGCTGGTCTTCGCCTCCGGCACCTTCGCCTGGTCCCCGGCCCTGGACCGCCCCGGCCACGTGGACGAGCGCGTCCAGCGCGCCACCGCCAATCTGCTGGACCGTATCTGCAAGCGTGACTGAGGCGAGCGAGACGGACGCGAACGCGACTGAACGCGGCCCGGCGGACGGCGGGGGCCGGGGTGCGGGACAATCGGTCCCGTCGTACAGAACTACGCGGAGGCACCGTGTCCGGATTCGTCGAAAAGCCCGAGCCGATCCAGGTCCCCGGCCTGGTTCATCTGCACACCGGCAAGGTGCGCGACCTGTACCGGAACGAGGACGGCGGCCTCGTCATGGTGGCCAGTGACCGGATCTCCGCCTACGACTGGGTGCTGCCCAGCGAGATCCCGGACAAGGGCCGGGTGCTCACCCAGCTGTCGCTGTGGTGGTTCGAGCAGCTCGCCGACCTGGCGCCCAACCATGTGGTCTCCACCGAGCTGCCGGACGGCGCCCCCGCCGAGTGGGCCGGGCGCACTCTGGTCTGCCGTTCGCTGGACATGGTCCCGGTGGAGTGCGTGGCCCGCGGCTACCTCACCGGTTCCGGCCTCGCCGAGTACCAGGAGACGCAGACCGTCTGCGGGCTGGCGCTGCCCGAGGGGCTGAGCGACGGCTCCGAGCTGCCCGCGCCGATCTTCACCCCGGCCACCAAGGCGGCCGTCGGCGAGCACGACGAGAACGTCTCGTACGAGGAGGTGGCCCGCCAGGTCGGCGCGGAGACCGCCGCCGAGCTGCGCCAGCTCACCCTCGCGGTCTACAGCCGGGCCCGGGACATCGCCCGCGAGCGGGGGATCATCCTGGCCGACACCAAGTTCGAGTTCGGCCATGACGGCGAGCGGCTGCTGATCGCGGACGAGGTGCTGACCCCGGACTCCTCGCGCTTCTGGCCGGCCGCGAGCTGGGAGCCGGGCCGCCCGCAGCCCTCGTACGACAAGCAGTACGTACGCGACTGGCTGACCTCCCCGGCCTCCGGCTGGGACCGCCGCGGCGAGCAGCCGCCGCCCGCGCTGCCCGCCGAGGTGGTGGAGAAGACCCGCGCCAAGTACGTGGAGGCGTACGAGCTGCTGACCGGCACCCCCTGGGCGTAAGCCGTTCCCAGGTCCCCCGGCCACCGCGGCCGGGGGACCCGGGGTCCTTGAAACCCCGGGGACCCGGTGTCCCCCAAACCCGGGGACCGTGAAACCGCATACGAACTCGGCACACGACGAAGCCCCCGGTCCATCGACCGGGGGCTTCGTTTCGCTGAGCGGACGACGAGGCTCGAACTCGCGACCTCAACCTTGGCAAGGTTGCGCTCTACCAACTGAGCTACGTCCGCATGCGCCGTAGCGCGAAAGCCACTATACCCAACCTCGCTCGCGGGCGAGACGCACCGCCGAATGGCGGTTCTCCGCACCGATCTTGGTCACCGCCGAGGAGAGGTAGTTGCGCACCGTCCCGGGCGAGAGCGAGGCCCGTTCGGCGATCTCCGAGACCGGCGCCCCGTCGGCCGCCAGCTCCAGCACCTCCGCCTCCCGCGCGGTCAGCGGGGAGTCTCCGGCCGAGATCGCGTCGGCCGCCAACTCCGGGTCCACATAGCGGTTTCCGCCGTGCACGGTACGGATGACCTCGGCCAGCCGCTGGGCGCTGACCGTCTTCGGCACAAACCCCCGCACCCCCGCCGCGAGCGCCCGCTTCAGATGGCCGGGCCGCCCATGGCTGGTCACGATCATGGTCCGGCACTCGGGCAGCTCGGCGCGCAGCCATGTGGCCACCTTCACACCGTCGGCGCCCGGCATCTGGAGGTCCAGCACCGCGACGTCCGGCCGGTGCGCCCGGGCCATGGCCAGCGCCTCCGGTCCGGACGCGGCCTGGGCGACCACCGCGAGGTCGTCCTCCAGACCGAGCAGCGCGGCCAGCGCGCCGCGGATCAGATGCTCGTCGTCGGCCAGCAGTACGCGTACGGGGCTCACGCCGCACCTCCCGCGGCGACGCTCGCGCCGGCCGCCTCCGTGCGAAGCTCACCGGGGGAGTCACCCGGCTCGGCCAGCGGCACCCGGGCGGTGACCCGGAAGCGCCCGCCGTCCACCGGCCCCGCCTCCAGCACCCCGTCCAGCGCGGCCAGCCGCTCGCGCAGCCCGGTCAGCCCGGAGCCACCACCCGGCCCACCCACCGTGTCGCCGGGCCCACCCGCCCCGCCCCCGCCGTCGTCCTCCACGGTCAGCACCGCCCGTCCTCCCTCCGTACGCAGCTCCACCGCGCAGTGCGAGGCGTCGCCGTGCCGCAGCACATTGGTCGCCGCCTCGCGGACCACCCAGGCGAGCGCCGACTGCACCGCGGGCGGCAGCTCCCCCGCGGCCGGGTCCCGGACCGAGCAAGCGATCCCGGCCGCCGCCAGCACCCCCCGCGCGCCCTCCAGTTCGGTACGGAGATCGGCCTCCCGGTAGCCGCGCACCACGTCCCGCACCTCCCGCTGCGACTCCTGGGCCAGCTGCTGCACCTCGGTCATCTGCGCGAGCGCCGCCTCGGTCTGGCCGCGCCGGCCCAGCTGCACCGCCAGCTCGCTCTTGAGCGCCAGCACCGACAGATTGCGCCCCATCACATCGTGCAGGTCCCGGCCGAACCGCAGCCGCTCCTCGGCGACCGCCAGCCGGGCCTGGAGCTCGCGGGCCTCGTCCAGCTCCCACACCGCCCGCAGCAGCCAGGCCGAGAACCCGGTCGCGAACGCCATGAAGACGCTGATGGCGGCACCGCCGGCGGCGATCCAGGCCGCGTCCATCAGCGGCACCCGGCAGGCCAGCGCGGCCAGCAGGAGCGCCGCCCCGGCGGCGAGGGCCAGCGCCAGCATGGCCCGCACCCGCCGCAGCGCCAGCACCAGGCCGCCGACGCCGAAGAAGGCCGCCCCCATCGCGGCCGTGGCGGCCGCCCCCAGGTCCAGGCTTCCGAAGCCGTGCAGCGCCAGCGCGGTCACCCCCAGGGCGGCCGATGCCGCCCCGTACACCGCGAGCAGGCGGTCCGGCCGCGCCCGCCGGGACAGCTGCCAGTCCAGCCCGCGGGCGAGCACCACCAAGCTCAGCGCGGAGTGGCCGACGACCATCAGGAACAGCCAGCCGCCGAGCGGCCCCAGCGCGCGGCCGAGGACCCCGAGCCCGACGCCCAGGATCTCGACGACCGCGAACATATGGAAGGACCAGCGGGTGTAGAGCTCCACCTTCTGCGGGTTGCTCCGCCCCTGCCACCAGCCTGTCAGCCGCACACCGGCCTCCTTCCGTCCCCGTCCCGTCACCGTCCTCGGCCCCCGTGCTCCGCTCAGCGCCGCGGCTCCCAGCGGAACCAGCGCCGTGCGGCGTACCCGGACAGGATGGCCCACACCGCGGCGACCACGGCGGCCTCCAGCAGCTCCGAGCCGCCGCCGGTGCCCAGCCAACCGGTCCGGATCACCGTCGTCACCCCGGTCAGCGGCAGCAGCTGGCACACCTCGGCGACCCCGTCCGGGAACGTCTCCAGCGGCACGAACAGTCCCGAGCCCATCACCGAGACCATGAACAGCGGCAGGGTGGTGATCTGCGCGCTCTCGGTGGTGCGGGTCACCGCCGCCGTCAGCGCGGCCAGCCCGGCCAGCAGCACGGTGCCCAGCAGCAGTCCGGCCAGCAGCAGTTCCGGCCGCTGCGGGGCCTTCACATCCAGGAAGAGGGTGCCCGCGAGCACCATCAGCACGCTCTGCGCCAGCGCCGGCGCGGCCGCCGACAGCGCGGTGCCGGTCAGGATCTCCCCGTCGGTCACCTCGCCGGTGCGTAGCCGCTTGAGCACCAGCTCCTCGCGCCGGGCGACATAGGCGGAGGTGAGGTTGAGGTAGACGACGAGCACCAGCATCAGCGCGAGGCCACCGGTCAGCGCCCCCTCCAGGGCGTTCATGCCCGTCGGGCCCAGGTCCGCCTGGGCCAGGGTGCTGCGGAGCACCAGGACCATCAGCGGCGGCATCAGTACGGCGGTGAACAGCGCGTACCGGTTGCGCACCAGCAGGGTCAGCTCGGAGCGGGCCAGCGCGCCCAGCCGCCGCGCCCTGGTGGACGGGGCCCCGGTCTCCGCCCTCATGTCGGTCGCCGCCATGTCACACCCCCGCCTTCTCGGTGCCGAACGCGTCCGTCGTCTGATCCCTCGGGTCCGTCGCGTCCCGCGCGATGTCGAGGAACGCCTCCTCCAGGGACGCCGAGCGGGCGTCCAGCCCCTCCAGCCGTACGGCCGACTCCCGCGCCCAGAGGAGGAGTTCGCCCAGGGCCTCCTGGAGGTCGGGGGTACGGATCTCCACCCGCCGGCCGTCCTCGCTCGCCGCCCGCAGGGAGAGCGGCAGCCGTCCGGCGGGTACGCCCTCGGGCAGCGTGAAGCGGATACGGGCCGGCCGGGCGGCGGTCACCTCGGCGGGTGTGCCGGCCGCCACGATCCGGCCGCCGTGCATGATGGCCAGCCGGTCGGCGAGCGACTCCGCCTCCTCCAGGTAGTGCGTGGTCAGCAGCACGGTGGTGCCGCCCTCCCGCAGCCGCCGCACCAGCCGCCAGGTCTCCCGCCGCCCCTCGGCGTCCAGTCCGGTGGTCGGCTCGTCGAGGAAGAGCACCTCGGGTCGGCCGAGCAGCGCCAGGGCCAGGTCGAGCCGGCGCCGTTCGCCGCCGGACAGCTGCTTGACCCGTACCGCGGCCCGCCCGCCGAGACCGGTCAGTTCCAGGGCCTCTCCGACGGGCCGCGCCCCGGTGGTGCAGCCGGCCCACATCCGTACCGTCTCGGCGACCGTCAGATCCGAGGGGAAGCCGCCCTCCTGGAGCATCACGCCGATCCGGGGGCGCACCTCGGCGCGCTGCCGGTACGGGTCGCGGCCGAGCACCCGCACGGTGCCGCCGCTGGGTTCGGCCAGGCCCTCCAGCAGTTCCACGGTGGAGGTCTTGCCCGCGCCGTTGGTGCCGAGCAGGGCGAAGATCTCGCCGTGCTCCACCGCGAGGTCGATGCCCCGCACCGCCTCGAAGCCGCCCCGGCCGCCCGCGTACCGGCGCCGCAGGCCGTCGGCCCGGATGGCGTACTCGTACTCGTCGTTGGTCATGCATCCAGGCTTCCGCCCGCCGAAGGCGCTCGGCAGTGCGCGCCATCACCGCTCGCCATGACAGATGTCATGCGGGGTCGGCCAGGAGGCCGGTACAACGCGAAACCCCCGGTCGCGATGACCGGGGGTTTGCTCACTGAGCGGACGACGAGATTCGAACTCGCGACCCTCACCTTGGCAAGGTGATGCTCTACCAACTGAGCCACGTCCGCGTTGCTCCCGCTCAGCTCTCACTGGGCGGTGCGGGCACCACTCTACCTGATCGATTGAGCTGATCGGTACGTGGTACGGAGCGGGTGACAGGAATTGCACACTGCGCCTCCCCCCTGGAAGGGGGGTGTTCTACTACTGAACTACACCCGCACGCTCCGTGAGGTGGAGGCTTTTTCGGCCTCGCCCCTCGGCGTGATCCAGACTCTAGCCGATCACCCGGGGGGTCGCGCAACTCGGCCGCCGGGCCGCCCGCTGAGCGGGCCTCAGCCCGGGCGGGGCTCGGGGCGGGATGGGCCTCGGTCCGGGAGGCTTCCAGCCCGGTGGCGTCAGCCCGCCGCGTGGAAGGCCTCGTAGATCCGCTTGGGGATACGGCCGCGGGCCGGCACCTCCAGCTTGTTGGACTGCGCCCAGGCGCGGACCGCCGCCGGGTCGGGGTCGAGAGTGGTGTGCGAGGCCTGGGCGGCGCGGGGGGCCGGGCCGGTGCCGGAGCGGCGTCCGGGTCTGCCGCCCGGCCGGGTCCGGCCCGCGGCCAGGTAGGGCGCCAGGGCCTTGCGCAGTTTCTTCGCATTGGCAGGATTGAGGTCGATCTCGTACGACTTCCCGTCGAGCCCGAACACGACCGTTTCCGCCGCCTCTCCGCCGTCGATGTCGTCGAAGAGCGTGACCACTACGCGCTGTGCCACGGATATCGGTCCTTTCCTGCCGGTACCGCGCCGAAGTGCGGTCTTACCGGATTCACGGTGATCGCGGGGTGATGCCGCTTTCCTCTGCATTCCTTTGTACAGCGGAAGGCGTCCCCCGGTGAAGCCCAGCCAATTGCGTCCGCGTGTCCGGCGGCAATGGGCGGGCGCATTCTTTTCCCGGATTTTCCCGCCGGGGCGATCACCGGGCCGGCCGCGGAGGCGGCGATCTTGCCGGAGGTGCGGCGTTTGGAGGGACCTCCAATCCTCTACCCGCGTAGAAATTGGAGACAGGTACGCTGAGGGAACCGCCCACGCAACACACCACCGGGAGTGCCAGTGGCACGCGTCGTAGTCGACGTCATGCTCAAGCCGGAGATCCTCGACCCGCAGGGACAGGCGGTGCAACGCGCACTGCCCCGCCTCGGATTCGACGGGATCGCCGACGTCCGCCAGGGGAAGCGCTTCGAACTGGACGTGGAGGGGCCGGTCGACGAGGCCGCCCTCGCCCGCATCCACGAGATGGCCGAGACCTTCCTTGCCAACACCGTCATCGAGGACTTCGTCGTGAAGGTGGAGTCGTGACCTCGCGTATCGGCGTCGTCACGTTCCCCGGCACCCTGGACGACCGGGACGCGCTGCGGGCCGCCCGGCTCGCGGGCGCCGAGCCCGTACCGCTGTGGCACCGCGACAAGGACCTGCACCAGGTCGACGCGGTGGTGCTGGCGGGTGGCTTCTCCTACGGCGACTACCTCCGCGCCGGTGCCATCTCGCGCTTCTCGCCGGTGATGGAGACCATCATCGAGCAGGCGAAGGCGGGCCTTCCGGTCCTCGGCATCTGCAACGGCTTCCAGATCCTCACCGAGGCCCATCTGCTGCCCGGGGCGATGCTCCAGAACGACCACCTGCATTTCATCTGCCGCGAGCAGCGGCTGCGGGTGGAGAACGCCGCCACCGCCTGGACCGCCGACTTCGCGCCGGGCCAGGAGATCTCCATCCCGCTGAAGAACATGGACGGCCGGTACGTCGCCGACGAGCGCACGCTCGACGAGCTGGAGGCCGAGGGCCGGGTCGCCTTCCGCTACCTGGCCGAGGGCGAGGCGGCCGACGGCTACGGCAACCCCAACGGCTCGCTGCGGAACATCGCCGGCATCACCAACGCCGCCGGCAACGTCGTCGGCCTGATGCCGCACCCCGAGCACGCGGTGGAGCCGCTGATCGGCACCGGCGGCACCGACGGCCTCGGTTTCTTCACCTCGATCCTCAAGAAGTTGGTCAGCGCCTGATGACCCTGGACACCGTCAAGCACGCCGGCGAGACCCCGGACACCGAGCAGCCCTGGTCCGAACTGGGCCTCAAGCAGGACGAGTACGCCCGGATCCGGGAGATCCTCGGCCGCCGGCCCACCGGCGCCGAGCTCGCCATGTACTCGGTGATGTGGTCCGAGCACTGCTCGTACAAGAGCAGCAAGGTCCATCTGAAGCAGTTCGGCGAGAAGGTCCCGGCCAACGACGCCATGCTCGTCGGCATCGGCGAGAACGCCGGTGTGGTGGACGTCGGCCAGGGGTACGCGGTGACCTTCAAGGTCGAGTCGCACAACCACCCCTCGTACATCGAGCCCTACCAGGGCGCGGCCACCGGCGTCGGCGGCATCGTCCGCGACATCCTGGCCATGGGCGCCCGGCCGGTCGCGGTGGTGGACCCGCTGCGCTTCGGCGCCGCCGACCACCCCGACACCAAGCGGGTGCTGCCCGGCGTGGTGGCCGGCATCGGCGGCTACGGCAACTGCCTGGGCCTGCCCAACATCGGCGGCGAAGTCGTCTTCGACTCCTGCTACCAGGGCAACCCGCTGGTCAACGCCGGCTGCATCGGTGTGATGAAGCACGAGGACATCCACCTCGCCAAGGCCTCCGGCCCGGGCAACAAGGTCATCCTCTACGGCGCCCGCACCGGCGGCGACGGCATCGGCGGCGTCTCGGTCCTCGCGTCCGAGACCTTCGACGACACGAAGCCGACGAAGCGCCCCGCCGTCCAGGTCGGCGACCCGTTCCAGGAGAAGCTGCTCATCGAGTGCACCCTGGAGATCTTCGCCGAGAAGCTGGTGGCCGGCATCCAGGACCTCGGCGGCGCCGGGCTGTCCTGCGCCACCAGCGAGCTGGCCTCGGCCGGCACCGGCGGTATGCGGGTCGAGCTGGACACCGTGCCGCTGCGCGACGCCACGCTCTCGCCGGAGGAGATCCTCATGAGCGAGTCGCAGGAGCGGATGTGCGCGATCGTGGAGCCGCAGCACGTCGACCGCTTCCTGGCGATCTGCGAGAAGTGGGACGTCATCGCCACCGTCATCGGTGAGGTGACCGACGGCGAGCGGCTGGAGATCTTCTGGCACGGCGAGCAGATCGTGGACGTGCCCCCGGGCACCGTCGCCCACGAGGGCCCGACCTACCACCGCCCCTACGAGCGCCCCTCCTGGCAGGACGCGCTCCAGGCCGACGACGCGGGCGCGCTGCCCCGCCCGGCGGACGGCGCCGAGCTGAAGGACCAGGTCCTGAAGCTCGTATCGTCGCCCAACCAGGCCTCCAAGGCGTGGATCACCGACCAGTACGACCGCTTCGTGCAGGGCAACACGGTGCTGGCGCAGCCGGAGGACTCCGGCATGATCCGCATCGACGAGGAGACGAACCTCGGCGTCGCCATCGCCACGGACGGCAACGGGCGGTACGCCAAGCTCGACCCGTACACCGGCGCGCAGCTGGCGCTGGCCGAGGCGTACCGGAACGTCGCCGCCTCCGGCGCCAAGCCGCTGGCCATCTCCGACTGCCTCAACTTCGGCTCCCCCGAGGACCCGGCGGTGATGTGGCAGTTCGCCGAGGCCACCCGCGGTCTGGCGGACGGCTGCCTGGCCCTGGGCACCCCGGTGACCGGCGGCAATGTCTCGCTCTACAACCAGACCGGTGACCTCGCGATCCACCCCACCCCGGTGGTCGCCGTCCTCGGGGTGATCGACGACGTCAACCGCCGCACCCCGATCGCCTTCGCAGAGGAGGGCCAGCTCCTCTACCTGCTGGGCGACACCCGCGAGGAGTTCGGCGGCTCGGCCTGGTCCGAGGTGGTCCACGGCCATCTGGGCGGACTGCCGCCCAAGGTGGACCTGGACCGGGAGAAGCTGCTCGCCGAGATCCTGATCTCCGCCTCCCGCGACGGCATGGTCGACGCGGCGCACGACCTCTCCGACGGCGGTCTGGTGCAGGCGGTCGTGGAGTCCTGTCTGCGCGGCGGGAAGGGCGCCCGGCTGGTCGTCCCGGACGGCCTGGACGCCTTCACCTTCCTGTTCAGCGAGTCGGCCGGCCGCGCGGTGGTCTCCGTGCCGCGCAGCGAGGAGCTCCGCTTCACCGACATGTGCGGCGCCCGCGGCCTGCCCGCCACCCGCATCGGTGTGGTGGACGGCGAAGAGCTGGACGTGCAGGGCCAGTTCGCCGTCACCCTGGCCGAGCTGCGCACCGCGCACGAGGGGACCATCGCGGGTCTGCTCGCCTGACCGCGCGTTCGCACCACCGAGGCCCCCGGCCGGTACGGGACACCGTCCGGCCGGGGGCCTCGCCGTGTCCTTGTCTGTAATTACGTAATTACGTAATCTAGGGTCATGGAGCTGGAGCAGCGCGTCGCCGACCTCGAACGCCGCCTCGCGGCCCTGGAGGGAGCCGGCCGTCCCGAGCCCGGGCCGCTCCCCACCGGTGAGGGGGAGCTCTGGGCGCTGGAAGGCCTCAGGGCCCGGATCGCCGAGGCCGGGACCGAGGCGGCCGACGGCGGGGTGGTCTTCACCGGCGCGGTCCGGCTGCCCACCGGGGAGCGGTACGAGTGGCAGGACGGCGCCCTCGCCGGCGACCAGTTCGCCGGCGACTGGGCCGAGGCCGCCGAGTCCTTCGCGGCACTCGGCCACCCGGTCCGGCTGCGGCTGCTGCGCGAGATCGCCGGGGGCCGGCGTACCGCCGCCGAGCTGGCCGAACTGCCGGACCTCGGCACCACCGGCCAGATCTACCACCATCTGCGCCAGCTCACCGGCGCCGGCTGGCTGCACAGCGCCGCCCGGGGCCGCTACGAGATCCCGGCCGGCCGGGTCGTACCGCTGCTCACCGCACTGGCCGCGGCGCGCCCGTAGCGCCCGCCACACCACAGGGGGAAGCACCATGTCCGCACCGGCTCACCGCACCTCCTCGCTCACCTGGGCCATCCGGCTGCTCTGGGCGCTGTTTCTCGTCCAGGCGGCGGCCTCGCTCCTGGTCGACCGGCTGCCCTACCCGTACGCGCTCGGCTGGCTGCCCGTCGCCCTGGCCGGGGTGCTGATGGTGGTACGGCGCCGGCGCGACCGCCGCACCCTGGTCGACCAGGCCCCGCCCGCCGTGGAGACCCTGCCGCCGGTCACCGGCACCTGGACGGCGGTGAACAGCCCCGCGGACCGGGCGCCCAGCCACGGCACCCACCAGTACGCCCAGACCTACGCGATCGATGTCGCGGCCGAGGCGGAGGGCCCGGACGGGCGGCCCCGCCCCGGGTTCGCCTGGGTCTGGCCGCTGGCCCGCCGCAACGAGGCCTTCCCGGCCTTCGGCGCACCGATCCTCGCGGTGGCCGACGCCACCGTGGTCACCGCGAGCGACGGCGCCCGCGACCATCTGAGCCGCAACTCGCTGCCGGGGGTGCTGTACCTGCTGCTGATCGAGTCCGTGGGCCGGACCCTGGGCGGGCTCCCCGCCATCCTCGGCAACCATGTCGTGCTGGACCTCGGTGGCGGTACGTACGCGGCCTACGCGCATCTGCGCCGGGGCAGCGTCACCGTCCGGCCCGGCGAGCGGGTCGCGGCCGGGCAGCGGATCGGCCGCTGCGGGAACTCCGGCAACTCCACCGAGCCGCATCTGCACTTCCAGCTGATGGACGGCCCGGACGCCCGCACCGCGCACGGCGTCCCCTTCACCTGGCATGGCGTCGGCGTCCCGAAGAACCGCACCCGCTTCACCACCCCCGCGCCGGAGCGGGCCGACCGCCCCGGCGCACGAGAGCAGGCCTACCGCCCCGGGTGAGCCGCCCTGGTGCCGGAACCGCACCGGGTGAACCCCCGCTACCCTCGCTCCATGCCGCCCACCGCCCGCAAGCGCACCCGCAGTTACGACCCGGCCCGGACCCGCGCCGCCGTGCTCGCCCAGTTCGACCACGTACGGGCCGCGGTGCTCGGGCTCACCCCGGAGCAGCTGGCGCTGCCCACCCGGCTGGGGGCCTGGACGGTACGGGAGCTGGCGGCGCACATCACCATGGCGGTGCGCTCGGTGACCCGGGGCGTGGCCGCGCCCGCGCCCGCCACCCGGGACCTGGCCCTGCACCAGTGGCCGCCGGCCACCCGCCGGTTCGCGGCCGATGTGGACCATGACACCCGGGAGATCGCCGAGGCCGCCGCGGACGGGCCCGAGGCGCTGGCCGCGCTCTACGAGGAGACCCGGCGGCAGCTGGCCGAGGCCCTGGCGGACACCCCCGACGAGCGGTTGATCACCACCCGGTTCGGCGGGGTGCGGCTCGGCGACTTCCTGGTCACCCGAACCGTCGAACTCACCGTCCACACCGACGACCTGAACGCCGCGACCGGGCTGGAGATCCCGTACGACCGCCAGGCGCTCGCCGCCTGCGTCCGGCTGCTGGCCGACACCCTGGCCCTCTCCGCCCCGGGCGGCTCGGTCGAGGTGCGGATCCCGCCCTTCGCGGTGGTGCAGTGCGTCGAGGGCCCCCGGCACACCCGCGGCACCCCGCCCAACGTGGTGGAGACCGATCCGCTGACCTGGGTACGGCTCGCCACCGGCCGTACGGAGTGGGGCGCGGCCCTGGCCGAGGCCCGGGTGCGTGCCAGCGGCGAGCGCGCCGACCTCTCCGCCCGCCTCCCCCTGCTCGGCTGATCGGCAGAAGTCCCCGCGGTGGAACCGGAACGCGATGGCGTCCGTCACAACGGCATGCGGAACACGACTGCGCAAGCGAAGAAGAAGCACGTCACGGCACGCGCCGCCGCGGCGCTCGTCCCGCTGCTGGCCCTCACCGCGGCCGCCTGCGGAACCGAGGGCGGCGGTACGGGCAGCGGCTCGGTGCAGCCCGCGCCCGCGCCCAAGGTGGCCGGCGTCCACTGGGCGGTGCAGAGCGTGACGGTGGACGGCAAGAAGAGCGGCCCGCCCGCCGAGGGCGCCCATCTCACCATCGAGAAGGGGCGGGCCTCCGGCTCCCTCGGCTGCAACGGCTTCAGCGCCAAGGCCGAGGTGAAGGGCGACACGGTCACCGTCTCCGAGCCCACCAGCACGGAGAAGGCCTGTCCCGGCCCGGCCTCGGACTTCGAGGCGGCGCTCTCCGACGCGTTCACCGGCAAGCTCACCGCGAAGAGCGAGAAGGGCGGCGCCCTCACCCTCACCGGCGCGGACGGCAAGACGATCCGGCTCGCCGAGCAGCCGGCGACCCCGCTGGAGGGCACCGACTGGACGGTGGAGTCCCTGGTCAAGGGCGAGACCACCGCCTCCCTGCCCCAGGGCACCGAGGCCAAGGCCACCATGGTCTTCGGCAAGGACGGCTCGCTCCGCGGCAACCTGGGCTGCAACAGCTTCTCCACCACGGTGAAGAAGTCCGGCGCCACGCTGACCTTCGACCGGGTCACCAGCACCCGCAAGCTGTGTGCCAACCCGGAGATGGAGCTGGAGCGCGCGCTGGCCAAGACCCTGGAGGGCGGCAAGGCCACCTACGAGGTCGAGAACCGCACGCTGACCGTCACCGCCACCGACGGGACCGGCTTCACCGCCCAGGCGGCCGCCGCCAAGTAGGGCGCTCAGGTAAGACGCGAGGAGGCCTGAGGAGACCTGGAGGCCGACCGCCGGTGCGGGCGGCCGGCCTCCGTACCGGTCGTTCGCGCGGCCCGCTACGCGGCCCGGGGCGCCGGGTCCGACGGCCCCGTACCGGCATCCGCCGGTGGGCCCGCCCCGGGGCCTGGGGCATCGGGGCCGCCGGCTCGGTACGGGCGGTCGCTCCTGCCCCGAGGCACTCGCGGCCACCGCCCCGACGAGACATCCACCGGCGGCCGCCGGGACCCGTACTTCCGGCTCGGTGCCGGCGCCCGTCGGGGCCCGCGTCGGGCCCGGGGCGCCGGGTCCGCGCACCCCGCGCCGGCACCCGCCGTGACCCGCGGCGACCGCCCCCGCTGCGAGGTCCGTCACACCCGGCGGTGGGCCCGGGCGGGGCAACGGGCCTGTTCAGCGGGGCGGGAGCGGTGGCGGGGGTTCCGCGGGGGTGCCCCGTACCCCGTCCCCAATTCGGACCAGTGGTCGATCTCGCCTACACTCGGTGGCGTGCCACGTGGTGACGGTCGACTCAATCACGATCTGCTTCCCGGCGAGAAGGGTCCCCAGGACGCCTGCGGCGTCTTCGGAGTCTGGGCCCCAGGTGAAGAGGTCGCAAAGCTGACGTACTTCGGGCTCTACGCCCTCCAACACCGAGGCCAGGAATCCGCGGGAATCGCGGTCGGCAACGGCTCACAGATCCTTGTCTTCAAGGACATGGGCCTGGTCTCCCAGGTCTTCGACGAAACCTCTCTCGGCTCCCTCCAGGGCCATATCGCGGTGGGCCACGCCCGCTACTCGACCACCGGTGCCTCCGTGTGGGAGAACGCGCAGCCGACGTTCCGGGCCACCGCCCACGGCTCCATCGCGCTCGGCCACAACGGCAACCTGGTCAACACGGCCCAGCTCGCCGAGATGGTCGCCGACCTCCCCAAGCAGGACGGCCGCGCCACCCAGGTGGCGGCCACCAACGACACCGACCTGGTCACGGCCCTGCTGGCCGGGCAGGTCGACGAGGACGGCAAGCCGCTCACCGTCGAGCAGGCCGCCGCGAAGGTCCTCCCCGAGGTCCGGGGCGCCTTCTCCCTCGTCTTCATGGACGAGCACACCCTCTACGCCGCCCGCGACCCGCAGGGCATCCGCCCGCTGGTGCTCGGCCGGCTGGAGCGCGGCTGGGTGGTCGCCTCGGAGTCCGCCGCCCTGGACATCTGCGGCGCCGCGTATGTCCGCGAGGTCGAGCCCGGCGAGATGATCGCCATCGACGAGAACGGCATCCGCACCTCCCGATTCGCGGAAGCGAAGCCCAAGGGCTGTGTCTTCGAGTACGTGTACCTGGCCCGCCCCGACACCGACATCGCCGGGCGGAACGTCTACCTCTCGCGCGTCGAAATGGGCCGCCGCCTCGCCAAGGAGGCCCCGGCCGAGGCCGACCTGGTGATAGCGACCCCGGAGTCCGGCACCCCCGCCGCCATCGGCTACGCGGAGGCCAGCGGCATCCCGTTCGGCGCCGGACTGGTCAAGAACGCCTACGTCGGCCGGACCTTCATCCAGCCCTCGCAGACCATCCGCCAGCTCGGCATCCGCCTCAAGCTCAACCCGCTCAAGGAAGTCATCAAGGGCAAGCGGCTGGTCGTGGTGGACGACTCCATCGTCCGCGGCAACACCCAGCGCGCCCTGGTGCGGATGCTCCGCGAGGCCGGCGCCGCCGAGGTCCACATCCGGATCTCCTCCCCGCCGGTGAAGTGGCCCTGCTTCTTCGGCATCGACTTCGCCACCCGCGCCGAACTGATCGCCAACGGCATGACCGTGGACGAGATCGGCACCTCGCTGGGCGCCGACTCCCTGTCGTACATCTCCATCGACGGCATGATCGAGGCCACCACCATCGACAAGCCGAAGCTCTGCCGCGCCTGCTTCGACGGCGAGTACCCGATGGAGCTGCCCGACCCGGAGCTGCTCGGCAAGCAGCTGCTGGAGACCGAGCTGGCCGCGGGCCCGGCCGCCACCGCGGCGACCGACGCCCTGCGCCGCCCCTGATCCCCGTGCCCGGGCCCGAGCGACCGCGCCGGGCCCTGGGCCACCTCCCACACGAAAGTTCCGCAGCCATGTCCTCCCAGGCCACCAGTGCCGCAGGCGGCGCCTCCTACGCGAGCGCGGGCGTCGACATCGAAGCCGGCGACCGTGCCGTCGAGCTGATGAAGGAGTGGGTGAAGAAGACCCGGCGCCCCGAGGTCCTCGGCGGCATCGGCGGCTTCGCCGGCCTCTTCGACGCCTCCGCCCTCAAGCGGTACGAGCGGCCGCTGCTGGCCTCCGCCACCGACGGCGTGGGCACCAAGGTGGACATCGCCCGCCGCCTCGGCGTCTACGACACCATCGGCCACGACCTGGTCGCCATGGTCATGGACGACATCGTGGTCTGCGGCGCCGAGCCGCTGTTCATGACCGACTACATCTGCGTCGGCAAGGTCCACCCCGAGCGGGTGGCCGCCATCGTCAAGGGCATCGCCGAGGGCTGTGTGCTGGCGGGCTGCGCCCTGGTCGGCGGCGAGACCGCCGAGCACCCGGGCCTGCTCGGTGAGGACGACTTCGACGTGGCCGGCGCCGGCACCGGCGTGGTCGAGGCCGACCGGCTGCTCGGCCCCGAGCGCATCCGTACGGGGGACGCGGTCATCGCCATGGCCTCCTCCGGCCTTCACTCCAACGGGTACTCGCTGGTCCGGCATGTGCTGTTCGACCGGGCCGGGATGAGCCTGGAGACCCGCGTCGAGGAGCTGGGCCGGACCCTCGGCGAGGAGCTCCTCGAACCCACCCGGATCTACTCCCTGGACTGCCTGGCGCTGACCCGTACCACCGAGGTGCACGCCTTCAGCCACATCACCGGCGGCGGTCTGGCCGCCAACCTCGCCCGGGTGATCCCGGACGGGCTGCACGCCGCTGTCGACCGCTCGACCTGGGCCCCCGGCGCGATCTTCGACCTGGTCGGCACCGCCGGTCGGGTGGAGCGGCTGGAGCTGGAGAAGACCCTCAACATGGGCGTCGGCATGATGGCCGTGGTCCCCGCCGACTCGGTCGACGCGGCCCTGACCACCCTCGCCGACCGGGGCCTGGACGCCTGGGTCGCCGGTGAGATCACCGAGCGCGGCGACCGCGCCGAGGGTGCCGAGCTGACCGGCGACTACGCGAGCTGACCACAGCGAAGGCTGTGCACAGCGCAGAAACCGGTCCGAGGCAGGGCCCCGGACCGGTTTCGAAAGACGCAGGCGTCAAGCGCCGCGACGCTGCTGCGACGACGGGCCGGACTGGTCGTCCTCGTCCTCGTCGTCGTCGTTGTACAACTCCGCGTAGCGGGCGTACGGGTCGTCTTCCTCGTCGTCATCCTCGAACGGTTCGCCGTTCGGCGGCTGACTCGAAGGTTGTGCGCCCAGCTCGTTGGCCAGGCGGGAGAGGTCCGTCCCGCCGCTGTTGTACTTCAGCTGGCGGGCGACCTTCGTCTGCTTGGCCTTGGCCCGGCCGCGCCCCATGGCTCGACCCCCTCGGTGACGGGGCTCGACGGCCCCAGAGTCTTGACACGCGTTCATGAATCGAGGCGGACTCTCCGCAGAGAGACCGACCCGTAGGGCTTCAACGGTACCTGCTTCCGCGCGCATACGGTACGCCGCCCGCATCACGCGCCCCGGAGCACGACCGGCGAGGCGCCCCGTCCCCGCTGGTCAGCTGCGATTTTAACCTCTTCCCGCGGTACGACCCGCCGTCCACCGTGAGCCTGGTCTCTTTTGTTTACGCGACCCCGGCCGATCCCGGCCGGCGGGCCGGGGTCATGACACGAACCAGGCAAGCCCGCCGTCCGTTCAGATGGCCGAAACATTGCGTTCGCACCCGCGTCCGGGCGGTCACCCACCGTAGTGGGTGACCACCCCTCACCGGATCACGTCGGAGTCAGAGCGCCGCCGGGGCGGTCTTCCGGGCGTCCCGGGCGTCGGCCATCCGCTGCTCGGCGATCCGGTCGGCCGCGGCGGCCGGCGGGATGCCGTCTTCCTTCGCACGTGCGAAGATCGCCAGCGTGGTGTCGAAGATCTTCGACGCCTTCGCCTTGCAGCGGTCGAAGTCGAAGCCGTTCAGCTCGTCGGCCACCTGGATGACCCCGCCGGCGTTCACCACGTAGTCCGGCGCGTAGAGGATGCCGCGGTCCGCGATGTCCTTCTCCACACCCGGGTGGGCGAGCTGGTTGTTGGCCGCGCCGCACACCACCCTGGCCGTCAGCACCGGCACCGTCTCGTCGTTCAGGGCGCCGCCCAGCGCGCAGGGCGCGTAGATGTCCAGGCCCGGGACGCGGATCAGCGCCTCGGTGTCCAGAGCCACGGTGACCTGCGGGAACTTCTCGGTGATCCGGCGTACCGACTCCTCGCGGACATCGGTGACGATGACCTCGGCGCCGTCGCTGAGCAGGTGCTCCACCAGGTGGTGGCCGACCTTGCCGACCCCCGCCACACCGACCTTGCGGCCCTGGAGGGTCGGGTCGCCCCACAGATGCTGGGCGGAGGCGCGCATGCCCTGGAAGACCCCGTACGCGGTGAGGACCGAGGAGTCGCCGGCGCCGCCGTTCTCGGGGGAGCGGCCGGTGGTCCAGCGGTTCTCGCGGGCCACCACGTCCATGTCGGCCACATAGGTGCCGACGTCGCAGGCGGTGACGTACCGGCCGCCGAGCGAGGCCACGAACCGCCCGTAGGCGAGCAGCAGCTCCTCGGTCTTGATCAGCTCCGGGTCGCCGATGATCACGGCCTTGCCGCCGCCGTGCTCCAGGCCGGCGAGGGCGTTCTTGTACGACATGCCGCGGGCCAGGTTGAGCGCGTCGGCGACGGCCTCGGCCTCGGAGGCGTACGGGTAGAAGCGGGTGCCGCCGAGGGCGGGGCCCAGGGCGGTGGAGTGGAGGGCGATGACGGCCTTGAGGCCGGAGGCGCGGTCCTGGCAGAGGACGACCTGTTCGTGGCCTCCCTGCTCCGAGCGGAACAGGGTCTGCAGTACGTCGACAGGATCGCCGGTCACAGCGGTCACGGTGGTGACTCCCAAGTTCGAGGCGGTGGAGCGGTCCTCCTGCGGGTGGGGAGGACCTGGCCCTCCAACGGGTGGGGAGGACCTGTTGGGCAAGAGGGTAAGTGCTACCTGGGCGTAGCTCGGCCCCCGTGCCGGAGATCGGCCTCTCTCGGAGTACCCCGGAAGGACCCCGGGGCGCCCGGGACCCCCGGCGTGGAAGGATTCGGCGCATGTCGGCGCCCTCCTCCGTCCCCGTCCCGTACGCCGCCTATCTGCGGGTCTACGAGCCGCTGGCGGCCTTCCCGGAGCCCGAGCGGGCGCACTGGGAGGCGTACGCCCGCCGGGGGACGGCCCCCACCGCCCAGGACGAGCTGCGCAGGTCGCTGGCGGACCTGCTGCCGGTGCCGCCGGTGGCCGTGCCGGTGCACGAGAGCGCCGACGCCTTCACGGCCGAGCTGGACGGGGTGGTGTGCGTCTGCCCGTGGCGGACCCGGCTGCGCGGCTGGCTGGCGCTGGCGGAGCTGCCGGCGCTGCTGCCGCCCCCGCTGCTGGACGCGGCGCTGCCACCGGTGGTGCGCGCCCAGGCGGCCGGCGACTACGAGCGCTGGCGGAAGATCAACCCGGACGCGCGGCCGTGGATCCGGACCGCGGTCTGGCAGGTGCCGGTGCGCTGGTTCACGCTCTTCTCGGACAAGGAGCGGGAGTACGTCCCGGCCGGCCAGGAGGAGGGCGGCCAGGAGGAGGGTGCGGAGGGCGGTGGGCCGCGGCTGCGCTACCGCACCCCGATGGTGGAGGCCCGCCGTCGGGTGGCCCGGACGCTGAAGGCGCTGCGGGACGCGGAGGACGAGGGCCCGCTCATCGACGGGCTGGTGGACGTGGGGCGCTGGCTGGAGGAGTTCCACCCGCGCTCGCTGGTGGAGCTGGACTACGGCGGGCTGGTGCACGCCCTCACCCCGGAGCAGCTCGCCGAGGACCGCTCGGCGGCGGATGTGGCCCAGGGCATCGTGGCGCTGCGGGCCGGGGACACCGAGACCGCGGGGGCGGTCTACGAGCGGCTGGCGGAGCGCTGGCGCGCGGTGCGCAACCTCCAGCACGCCAACTGACCGCGGCTCTTGACATCGGCGGGACCTTGGTCCCGATCCGGGCTTTTGTGTCAAGCCGGTGTCAAGCGTGATGGACAGCACGTAACGCGCTCTTGCGCCCATCGCCCGACCTCATGCCAAAATAGGACAAGGAGTCCGGGGAGGGCTCCTTCCGCCCGCTATGGGCGGAAGGCTTCAGCATTGCACGCTATGGGGGGTCTGTGTGGCTCCTGATCGCTCTGTGACTGGTCGTCACTGTGACGTGACTGTCCGTTATGGCATGGTCCATCGGCTTCCGTGGCTGATGAACACCTGAGAGGGCAATTCCGTCGGTTTGGCCGAACGTGGCTGGACAGATGGTGTAGTTGTAGTGCCGAGGACAAGCCGTTCGTCCTATAACCGACTCGGCCCGCGTCCGCCATTTCGGGCAACGCGGGTCAAGGTGCAGAATTTAGAGGAAAGAACCGAGATGGTTCGGTTCTCCCGAGGAGGCCGCTCATGACCGCTCGCACCCCTGATGCCGAGCCGCTGCTGACCCCCGCTGAGGTAGCCACGATGTTCCGCGTGGACCCGAAGACGGTCACCCGCTGGGCAAAGGCGGGCAAGCTCACGTCCATCCGCACCCTGGGCGGGCACCGCCGCTACCGCGAGGCGGAGGTGCGCGCCCTGCTGGCGGGCATTCCGCAGCAGCGCAGCGAGGCCTGAACACCCCGATGAACCGGGTCTGACCGGGTCCCCCAACCCGCCACGGCCCACCCTGGCTCCACCGGCCTCGGCCCGCCCCAACGGGCCCGTCGCCTTCAGATCGCACCGGACTCCGCCTGGTCCGGTGCGATCTTTTTGTGTCCGCTTCCGGCGCCTCTGTACCGTGCAATTGCACATATTAAATGGGTGTGTTGTAGGGAGGGGTTAAGTAAAGCCGTGGGCAAAACCACTTAAGTGACGTGCGTCACACGGCGGGAGGGGGCTGCTCGGCCCCGCCCCGGGCCTCGGAAGAGGCCGCCTCGGGTGCCGACTGCGGGGTCGCCTCCTGGCCCGCCTTCTGGGCTGTCGGGGCCTCTTGCGTCCGCCCCGGGCTCGCGGCGCTGCGATCGGGGCTCGTGGCGCTCCTGTCGGGGCTCTCACCGCTTCGGACGGCCTCGACGGGTGGCGACTGCTGCTCGTCGTTCCACTCGTCCCCCGCCTCCAGGGCGAGCGCCAGCAGGCGGTGGCAGACGGCGCACTGACGGGTCAGATGCCGGTACACGGACGCCGCCGCGAGATGGGCGCGCAGCAGCGCCCTGGTCTCATGCCTCACTGTGGATGCCGCCGCCATGCGCGTCACCTCCGGTACGGGACCCCCGTGTCCCCCGCTGTCTGCGTACCGAGGGCAGTTGACTCCGTCAAGGCCGCGCGCATCCGGGCAAGCGAGAAGGGCCCGTGTCCCCCGGGGGGGGATACGGGCCCTTCTCATCTACGGCGATCCTGACGGGACTTGAACCCGCGACCTCCACCTTGACAGGGTGGCGAGCTGACCAACTGCTCCACAGGACCTTGGTGTCGCCGCCTTGGCGGGCGGCTGCGAAGTAACTGTACCCCAGCTCAGGGGGTGCGTCGAACCCGCGTCGAAGCCGCCCCCGGGCCACCCCCCACCGGGGCCCCCGTCAGGGGGCCAGGGCGTCGATCGCCTTGATGATCCGCTTGTCGGAGACCGGGTGCGCGGTGCCCAGGGCGTGGGCGAAGTAGCTGACCCGCAGCTCCTCGATCATCCAGCGGATGTCCCGTACCTCCTGCGGCACCGGCCGGCCCTTCGGCAGCTGCTCCAGCAGCCAGGCGTACTCGTCTTGCATCTCGTGCACCTTCTCCATCCGGGTGGTGTCCCGCTGGACGGAGGTCGGCATCTGCTGGAGCCGGCGGTCCACCGCCACCAGGTAGCGCATCAGGTCCGGCAGCCGCCGCAGCCCGGTGGCGGTGACGAAGCCGGCCGGGACGAGGGCGTCCAGCTGCTGCCGTACGTCCTGGACATTGCGCAGCAGCGCCGGGGAGGTGGTGGCCTTCAGCCGGCGCTCGCAGGCCTGCCAGGCGGCGAGCACCTGCCGCACCTGGTCCACCGTGCGGACGGTGAGGTCCACCAGGTCGGCGCGGACCGCGTCGTACAGCTTGCGGAAGGACTCCTCGTCCCACGCCGGGCCGCCGTGCTCGGCGATCAGCCGGTCCGCGGCGGCGGTGGCGCAGTCCTCGAAGAGGGCCTGCACCGAGCCGTGCGGGTTGGCGGACAGCGCCAGCTTCTGCTGGTTGCCCAGCTTGTCGGCGGCGAACTTCGCCGGGTTCACCGGGATGTTGAGCATGATCAGCTTGCGGGTGCCGCGCCACATGGCCCGCTGCTGCTCGGCCTCGGTGTCGAAGAGGCGTACGGAGACGGTGGCGCCGTCGTCCACCAGCGCCGGGTACGCCTTGACCGGCTGGCCGGCCCGCCGGGTCTCGAAGACCTTGGTCAGGGCACCGATGGTCCACTCGGTGAGCCCGGTGCGCTCCAGGGACGGCCCGGTGCCCTCGGGGCCCGCGGTGGCGGCCTTGGCGGCCTGGGACAGGGCCTGGCGGGCCTTGGGGCGCAGCTGGAGCTTGAGCGCCTCCAGGTCCTTGTCCTCGGCCAGCTTGCGGCGCCGCTCGTCGGTGATCCGGAAGGTGATCTTCAGATGCCCGGGGACCCGGCCCCAGTCGAAGTCCTCGGCGTGCACCGGGACGCCCACCATCCGCTGCAACTCCCGGGCCAGCGCCCCGTCCAGCGGCTCCTGCACCGGGACGGCCCGGTCCAGGAACGCCTTGGCGTAGTTGGGCGCCGGGACGTAGTGGCGGCGGATCGGCTTGGGCAGCGAGCGGATCAGCTCGATGACGACCTCCTCGCGGAGCCCCGGGATCTGCCAGTCGAAGCCCTCACCGGTGACCTGGTTGAGCACCTGGAGCGGGATGTGCACGGTGACACCGTCGGCGTCCGCGCCCGGCTCGAACTGGTAGGTGACCTTGAACTTCAGCGCGCCCTGCCGCCAGGAGTCGGGATAGTCGGCCTTGGTGACCGCGCCCGCCTTCTCGTTGACCAGCATCTCGCGCTCGAAGTCGAGCCACTCGGGCGCCTCGTGCCGCTTGTGCTTCCACCAGGAGTCGAAGTGCGCGCCGGAGACGACGTGTTCGGGGATCCGCTGGTCGTAGAAGTCGAACAGGGTCTCGTCGTCGACCAGGATGTCCCGGCGCCGGGCCCGGTGCTCCAGCTCCTCGACCTCGGTGAGCAGCCGGCGGTTGTCGGCGAAGAACTTGTGGTGGGTGCGCCAGTCGCCCTCCACCAGGGCGTTGCGGATGAACAGCTCCCGGCTGGCCTCGGGGTCGATCCGGCCGTAGTTGACCTTGCGCTGGGCGACGATCGGCACCCCGTAGAGGGTGACCTTCTCGTAGGCCATCACAGCCGCCTGGTCCTTCTCCCAGTGCGGCTCGCTGTAGGTGCGCTTGACCAGGTGCTGGGCCAGCGGCTCGATCCACTCGGGCTCGATCTTCGCGTTGACCCGGGCCCAGAGCCGGGAGGTCTCCACCAGCTCGGCCGACATCAGCACCCGGGGCTGCTTGCGGAACAGCGCCGAGCCCGGGAAGACCGCGAACTTGGCGCTGCGCGCCCCCAGGTACTCGCCGCCGCGTGAGGTCTTCTGCCCCTCCTTACCGGTGCTTCCGCCCTCCTTCACGTCCTTGACGCCGACGTGCGAGAGCAGCCCGGCCAGCAGCGAGATATGGACGCGGTCCTCCGGGGCACCCGCCTCGTTCAGCTGGATGCCCATCTGCTTGGCGACCGTACGCAGCTGCGAATAGATGTCCTGCCACTCGCGGATGCGCAGGTAGTTGAGGTACTCCGCCTTGCACATCCGGCGGAAGGCGGAGGAGGACAGCTCCTTCTGCTGCTCCCGCAGATAACGCCAGAGGTTCAGGAAGGCCGAGAAGTCGGAGGCCTCGTCCTTGAAGCGGGCGTGCTGCTGGTCGGCCTGGGCCTGCTTCTCCACCGGGCGCTCGCGCGGGTCCTGGATGGAGAGCGCGGCGGCGATCACCATCACCTCGCGGACGCAGCCGTTCTTGTCGGCCTCCAGCACCATCCGGGCCAGCCGGGGGTCCACCGGCAGCTGGGCCAGCTTCCGCCCCGACGGGGTGAGTCTCCGCTTCGGATCCTTCTCCGCCGGGTCGATCGCGCCCAGCTCCTGGAGCAGCTGCACACCGTCGCGGATGTTGCGGTGGTCCGGCGGGTCGATGAAGGGGAACTTCTCGATGTCGCCGAGCCCGGCGGCCGTCATCTGGAGGATGACCGAGGCGAGGTTGGTACGCAGGATCTCGGCGTCGGTGAACTCCGGCCGGGTGAGGAAGTCGTCCTCGTCGTACAGCCGGATGCAGATGCCGTCCGAGGTGCGGCCGCAACGGCCCTTGCGCTGGTTGGCGCTGGCCTGGCTGACCTTCTCGATCGGCAGCCGCTGCACCTTGGTGCGGTGGCTGTAGCGGGAGATCCGGGCGGTGCCCGGGTCGATCACGTACTTGATGCCCGGCACCGTCAGCGAGGTCTCGGCCACATTGGTCGCCAGCACGATCCGGCGCCCGGAGTGCGCCTGGAACACCCGGTGCTGCTCGGCGTGCGACAGCCGCGCGTACAGCGGCAGCACCTCGGTGTTCCGCAGCTTGCGCTTGCCGAGCGCGTCGGCGGTGTCGCGGATCTCCCGCTCACCGGAGAGGAAGACCAGGACGTCCCCGGGGCCCTCGGCGGCCAGCTCGTCCACCGCCTCGCAGATCGCGGTGATCTGGTCCCGGTCGGACTCCTCGGAGTCGTCCTCCAGGAGCGGCCGGTAGCGCACCTCCACCGGATACGTCCGGCCGGAGACCTCCACGATCGGGGCGTCCCCGAAGTGCCGGGAGAACCGCTCCGGGTCGATGGTCGCCGAGGTGATGACCACCTTCAGATCCGGCCGCTTCGGCAGCAGCTGCGCCAGATATCCGAGGAGGAAGTCGATGTTCAGCGACCGCTCGTGCGCCTCGTCGATGATGATCGTGTCGTAGGCGCGCAGCTCGCGGTCGGTCTGGATCTCGGCGAGCAGGATGCCGTCCGTCATCAGCTTGACGAAGGTGGCGCCCGGGTCGACCTGGTCGGTGAACCGCACCTTCCAGCCGACCGCCGAGCCCAGCGGGGTGTTCAGCTCGTCCGCCACCCGCTCGGCCACCGTACGGGCGGCGATCCGGCGCGGCTGGGTGTGGCCGATCATGCCCCGCACCCCGCGCCCCAGCTCCAGGCAGATCTTGGGGATCTGGGTCGTCTTGCCGGACCCGGTCTCACCGGCGACGATCACCACCTGGTGGTCGCGTATCGCGGCCAGGATGTCGTCCTTCTTCTGGCTGACCGGCAGCGCTTCCGGGTACGACACCTCCGGCACCCGCGCGGCCCGCTCGGCCGTACGCGCGGCGGACTTGCCGGCCTCGGCGGCGATCTCGTCCAGCACGGCCTGCCGTGCCTCGGGCTTGCGGATGCGGCGGGCGCCTTCCAGACGGCGGCCGAGCCGGTGCGCGTCGCGCAGCGACACCTCGGCCAGCAGGGTCTGGAGGTCGGCGAGGGAAGTAGACATACCTGACCCAGGATCTCACCCGGGCCCGCGCGGTGGCGAGCCGGTTTCCCCGTACCCTTTCTCCGGACCGCGCCTCCGCGCGACCTCCCCCTCCCTCATCCAAGGTGGTGCACCGTATGGCCTCGGCCGCCGCCCGGTGCCGCCGCCTCGCGGCCGCCCTCGCGCTGCTCCTGGGAGCGCTGCTGCTCTGCGGCCCGTACGCGGCGGGGGCGGGGCACATCGCGGGGCATGCGGCAGTGGCGGCCGTGTCCTCGCACGCGTCCGCCCCCTCCGTCCCGGCGGCTGAGATCCCGCCGGCTGAGGCCCTGGCGACCGAGATCCTGGCGGCAGAGCCCGCCGGCAGCCCCGGGTGCCATGACTCCGGCGACGACCGGGCGGTCCGGCTGCCCGCGGTGCCGCCGCGCTCGGGCTCCCCGCTGGCCGACCTCCCGCACCTCTCGGCGGCCGCCCGCGCGGTGACCCCCGGCTGGGCCGCCCAGTCGCAGACCGCCGCCCGGGTCCGCGCCGAACGGGGGCCGCCGGAGCTGGTCGGCCCGACCCCGGTGGAGCTGGCGGTCCTCCGGGTATAGCCGGGCACACCTCCACCCTCCCGTGCCCGTAACATCCCTTTCGTCCGTCGTGCGAGGCGCCCGCCCCGTACGCCAGGAGCCCGCCATGCCCTCCTCCTCTTCTTCCTCTCCCTCTTCCGCCCCCTCCTCCCGGCGGCCGTATCTGATCGGGGCCGGGGTCGCCGCCGCGGCCCTGCTGCTCGGCTTCGCCTCGTACACCGCCACCAAGCCCGCCGACCGCGAGGCCACCGCCGCCCCCGCCCCCTCCGCACCCGCGCCCACCGGCTCGGCGTCCGCGTCCGAGCCCGACACCGGTGCCGAGTCCGGGATCTACCCCGAACTGGAGGCCTACGCCCGGCGCGAGGCCCGTGATCCGCTCGCCGTGGGGCGCGCGGACGCGCCGGTCGTGATGATCGAGTACGCCGACTACCAGTGCGGCTACTGCGGCAAGTTCGCCCGGGACACCGAGCCGGAGCTGATCCGCCGCTATGTGGACGAGGGGGTGCTGCGCATCGAGTGGCGCAACTTCCCGATCTTCGGCGAGGACTCCGAGCGGGCCGCGCGCGCCTCCTGGGCGGCCGGCCGACAGGGCCGCTTCCATGAGTTCCACCGGGCCGCGTACGCCAAGGGCGCCAAGGAGAAGGGCTTCTCCCAGGAGCGGGTCACCGAGCTGGCCCGGGAGTCCGGCGTCCGGGACCTGGAGCGCTTCGTCCGGGACCTGGACGGCAAGGCGGCCCGTGACGCGGTGGCGGCGGACCAGCGGCAGGGTTACGAACTGGGGGCATCCTCCACCCCGTCCTTCCTGGTCAACGGCCGCCCCCTCGCGGGCGCCCAGCCACTGGAGGCCTTCACCCAGGCGATCGAGGCGGCGGCCGCCACAAAGTCCGGTCCGGGGACCGCGGAGAAGTCCGGATCGGCGGCGACCTCTGGCCCGGCGTCCTTTGACCCGGCGGCCGGCCGATGACGGATATCGGCTATCTGGCCGCCTTCCTCGGCGGTCTGCTCGCCCTGCTCAGCCCATGCAGCGCGCTGCTGCTCCCGGCGTTCTTCGCGTACTCCATC
The DNA here is from genome assembly GCF_040644755.1 of Streptomyces sp. NPDC046887. Lineage (NCBI taxonomy): Bacteria > Bacillati > Actinomycetota > Actinomycetes > Kitasatosporales > Streptomycetaceae > Streptomyces > Streptomyces sp. NPDC046887. The sequence continues at coordinate 39,101 of NZ_JBEYXH010000020.1, read as the reverse complement.
GACACCCGCACCCGGCTGCTCGCCCGTACCGCCGTCTTCTACGCGGGCCTGGCCACCACCCTGGTCCCGCTGGGCGCGGCCGGGTCGGCGGCCGGGCGCCTCTTCTACGGCCACCGGGAGCTGCTGGTCACCGCCGGCGGCTGGCTGATCATCGCGCTGGGCGCCGGACAACTCCTCGGCCTGGGCTTCGCCTCCCGCCGGCTGGCCGAGGCGAGCGGCCGCATCCGCCCCACCACCGCGCTCTCCGTCTACGCCCTGGGCATGGTCTACGGCCTGGCCGGCTTCTGCGCGGGCCCGATCCTCGGCAGCGTCCTGACGGTGGCCGCGCTGGGCGGCAGCCCGGTCTACGGCGGCCTGCTGCTCGCCGTCTACGCCGCCGGGATGGCCGTCCCGCTCTTCGTGCTCGCTCTCCTCTGGCAGCGCTACGACCTGGGCGGACGCCGCTGGCTGCGCGGCCGGGAGGTGCGGCTGGGACGGCTCCGGCTGCACTCCACCTCCGCCCTCTCCGGCCTCTTCTTCATCCTGCTCGGCACGCTCTTCCTGGTCTTCGACGGTGCCACCGCGCTGCCGGGCCTGCTCTCGGTGGACGACTCCTACGCGGTGGAGGAGTGGGCCTCCGCCCTCGGCGGCGCCGTCCCCGACTGGGCCCTGCTCCTCGCCGTGGTCGCGGTCGCCGCCATCACCCTCGGCGTGCGCGGCTGGCGCGGCCGGGACCGTACCCGGACGTAGCCGAGCGGACCGACGACCGGCGGTCCACACTGGCCAGGACGGTGCCCGAACCGCCGGCCCGCGAGCCGGTGGGGCCGGCACAGGCACTTCGACCGAGGGGCCCTCATGGCCAGGACATGGTTCATCACCGGTACGTCATCGGGGTTCGGGCGGCTGCTGACCGAGCAGGCGCTGGAACGCGGTGACCGGGTCGCGGCCACACTGCGCCGCCCCGAGGCCCTGGACGATCTCGTCGAGCGTTTCGACGATCGGCTCTGGGTGGCCCGGATGGATGTCACCGACGCCGCGCGGGTCCGCGAGGTCGTGGACCGCGCCTTCCGGGAGCTGGGCACCGTGGACGTGGTGGTCAACAACGCGGGGCGCGGCATCTCCGCCTCGGTGGAGGAGGCGACGGACGAGCAGATCCGCGACATCGTGGAGACCAATCTGCTCGGCTCCATCCATGTGGTCCGGGCCGCGCTGCCGCATCTGCGCGCCCAGGGGCACGGGCGGATCGTGCAGATCTCGACCGCCGGCGGGCAGACCACCTATCCCAGCTTCGGCTACTACCACGCGGCCAAGTGGGGCGTGGAGGGCTTCTGTGAGACGGCGGCGCGGGAGATCGCGCCGTTCGGGATCGGGCTGACCATCGTGCAGCCGGGGGCGACGCCGACCGGCTTCGCCGGGGCGCTGGCCACCGCACCGGAGATGCCGGAGTACGCGGCGAGCCCGGCCGGCGAGGTGCGGCGCGCCCTCGCCGCCGGGGACTTCCCGCTCCCCAACGACCCCGACAAGATCGTCCGCGCGGTGCTCGACCTGGTCGACAGCGGGGAGGTGCCGCTGCGGCTGCCCCTGGGCGAGGACACCTACCGGGACGTCCGCGCCTCCCTGGTGGCCCGGCTGGCCGAGCACGACGCCCATCGCGACACCGCGCTGAGCGTCGCCCGCTCCGATTAGCCGCCGGCTTGACCGTCGGTGCGTGCGACAACGAGAACGGCCCCACCGAGTCTCCTCGGTGGGGCCGTCTGCCCTGATGGGCTGCGGTGGCTGGGGCCGGGATCGAACCGGCGACCTATCGCTTTTCAGGCGATCGCTCGTACCAACTGAGCTACCCAGCCACGATGTTTCACGTGAAACATCAGCGGTCCTGACGGGATTTGAACCCGCGGCCTCCACCTTGACAGGGTGGCGAGCACTCCAAACTGCTCCACAGGACCAAGCATGTGCGCGAAAACAAGTCTCGCACATGGTGATGCGTGCCCCCAACGGGATTCGAACCCGTGCTACCGCCTTGAAAGGGCGGCGTCCTGGGCCACTAGACGATGAGGGCTAAGGGCCCGCCTGGGCGCTTCGCAGCGCGTCGGGGACGTGAGAAGCATATGGGATGGGGCGGCCGGTCGGCAAAACGGTTCAGGGAGACGGCGAGGAGGGCGGGGGAGGGGAGGAGGCGGAGGAGAAGGGGGACGGGGTCGGCCGGACCGGGGCGCCCGGGGGGACGGCGTCCGGGGCCGCGGCGGAGGGGCCCGCGGGGATGGCGGGCGGGCTCGGCGGCGGTTCGGTGCCGCCCGGCTGGTTGTCCTCCGGCAGATGGCGGCTGACCTCGGCGGTGGTCAGGCCCAGTCCGCCCAGGGTGATCTCGTCCCAGGCCTGGAGGTGGTGGCTGTCCCGGTCCAGATAGAGCACCGAGGCGCGCACCTGCTCCGGCTTCTCGTTCTGCACCGCGCGCAGCCCGCCGCCGCCCGCCGAGCCCTCGATCTTCAGCCGGGTGCCGCCCGGCAGCACCTCGGTGTGGCGCCGATGCACATGCCCGGCCAGCACCAGCGGCACCTGCCCGTCGGTCTCCCGCGCGGCCACCGGGTTGTGGGCGACCGCGATGTCCACCGGGGTGCCCGCCTCCCGCTGGGCCTTCAGCGCTCCGGCCAGCCGGGCGCCCGCCACCCGTTCCTCGTCGTCACCGGCCGCCACCACCGAGCGGTCCGGGGTGAACTGTGGGTCCCCGATACCGGCGATCCGCAGCCCGCCGACCGACACCGCCCGGCCCTCGTCCAGCACATGGACGTCGCCCTTCAGCTGCTCCAGGTACTTCTGGGTGGCCGCCGAGTCGTGGTTGCCGCGCACCCAGACATACGGGGCGCCCAGGTCGGCCGCCGGGTCCAGGAAGCCGTTCTCCGCCGCCGTACCGTGGTCCATGGTGTCGCCGGAGTCGATGATCACGTCGATCTTGTACTGCTCCACCAGCGAGCGGATGATCTCCCAGGCCGCCGGGTTGAGATGGATGTCGGAGACCTGGAGCACCCGCATGGTCCCCGGGTCAGGCTGGTACGTCGGCAGCGTGGACGCCGCGTCGTACAGCTTGGTCACATTGGTGACCAGGGTCGCCAGCTCCTTCTGGTAGACGTCGAACTCACTCACGATGGAGCGGGCGTTGCCCACCACCGACGGCGCCGAGCTGAGCAGCCCCGAGAAGCGCGGCTCCAGTACCGACTTCGGGTTCCATGTCGCGTACGCCGTACCGCCGGCCGCGCCCAGCAGCACCAGCGCCAGCCCGCCCGCCGCCAGCGCCCGGCGCGGCCGCCGGTAGACCACCAGGCCCAGCGCGGTGGCGCCGGAGACCACCGCCACGATCGACCGCACCGCCAGCTCCCGGGTGCCGCTGGTGACATCCCGGCTGATCTCGTCCTGGAGGCCGCTGATCCGCTCCGGATGGGAGACCAGCGCCTGCGCGCGGACCGGATCGAGCTGGTCCACGTCCACGTCCAGCCGCAGCGGCGCGGTGTGCGAGTCCAGCTCCAGCGCGCCCAGCGGCGAGACGTTGATCTTCGTCCCGCCGGAGACCGACGGGCGCAGCGTCATGCTGGTGTCCATCGGCCCCACCGGCGCCCGCACACTGCCCACCACCAGCAGCCCGAGCCAGGCGCCGAGCAGCACCACCGCCACCAGTCCGAGAGCTCGTACATACGGGTGAGGGGTGTGGACCAGCGTGGACACGGGTTCGGTGCGCCGCGACCGGTAGTGCCGCAGGGCGCGGTCATAGGAGGCACGCGGGGACGGGGGTCGGGCCATGGGCGGCGTATGCCCAGACGCTCCGACCGCCATGCGGGGCCATCCGGGACAATGGCGGCGTGCTGGAGATGACGCGTGAGGAGTTCGAGGAACTGGTCGCCGAGGCGCTGGACCGCATCCCGCCGGAGCTCACCCGCCTGATGGACAACGTCGCCGTGTTCGTGGAGGACGAGCCGGCCCCGGACGACCCCGATCTGCTGGGCCTGTACGAGGGGACCCCGCTGACCGACCGGGGCGAGTGGTACGCGGGAGTGCTGCCGGACCGGATCACCATCTACCGGGGACCCGTGCTGCGTATGTGCGACTCCCGGGAGGACGTGGTCGCCGAGACGGAGGTCACGGTGGTGCACGAGATCGCCCACCACTTCGGTATCGACGACGCCCGCCTGCACGAACTCGGCTACGGCTGACCGGCGTACGGGGCTTTGTCCGTACGCCGGGACGGGCCGTACGGGATCGGCGACGGCCCGTCGGTCCCGCGCCGGGCGTGTCCTCGGCGGGGCTCGGGAGTTGGGCAGGGTGCACACCCCTGTCCCCGCCCCCCCGCCCCCGCCTGGAGGAGCCCTCGTGCGCCAACTGTCCGCCACCGTCCGATGGGCCGTCACCGCTGTGGCGGTCGCGGCCTCCGCAGGCTCCCTCAGCGGCTGCATGAGCGTGACCGACGAGAGCGCGCGCCCCGCGCCCGCCCGTTCGGCCGGGCCGTCGGGGGCCGCGGAGGCCGTGCCGGACGGCGGACCGGACGCCCCGGTCGGCGGGCACCAGGTGCGTACCGGCCACCGCCCGGACGGTGCGCCGGATCTGAAGGAGGCGGACGGGAAGGCCTCCCGCGAGCCCGCCCGCGCCGCCGACCGGCCGCCCGGTCGCGCCCCGGCCAAGGACGACGCCCGGCCCGGGGCGGGCCCCGCCGCCCCCCAGCCGAAGCCCTCGCCGACCCGCGGCGGCGGCGACAGCGGCGGCGGTACGGGAGGGGGCGACACCGGCGGCCCCGGGGCACCCACCCCGCAGCCGACCGCCCCGGAGACCACGCCACCCCCGGAGCCGGAGCCCACCCCCACCCCGACGACCGAGCCGGAGCCCACCCCGACCGACACGCCGTCCCCCTCCCCGGACGCCGAGGGCAGCCGGACCCGCGCCCTGGACGCCCCCGAGGGGCTGCTGTTCGCCGACGAACCGGACGCATCCCCGCAGGTCTCACCGGCGTGAGCTTGACCACAGCGGCGCGGCAGGCGGCCGTCCACCCCCGCCTGAGCTGGCGTGATGGGGTCCGGTCGGGGCGAGGCCGCTGTGCACCGGTTTGCGTCGGGCGGGGGAGGGTGCGTATGGTGGTAGATCGTTTGATCCCATGTTCCCCTTTGCCCGGCGCCGTCACCGAGAGCGCCGCGTGTGGCGCGTACTCTCCCTTGCCGTGGCTGACCGCATCGAGGCGGTCGTTAATCGCGAAGCAGCGAAAACACGGAGTTGACGGGCGCGTGCCGAGACTCCGGAAGGTTTCGCATTTCGCATGTCCATTTCCCGAACTGACCACGTCGTCGTGCCCGAGAACGAGCAGGCCGAGCAGACCGTCGAGGCCGTAGCCGTCGTCGAGACCGCCGCCGTCTCCGACGCTCCCGCCTCCGAGACCGCCGTCTCCGACGAGACCGACGCCGTGGACGCCTCCGTCGTCACCGCCGAGGCCGCCTCCGAGACCGAGGAGGCCCCGGCCGAGCCGGAGACCACCTTCGCCGACCTGGGTCTGCCCGAGGGCGTCGTCCGCAAGCTCGCGCAGAACGGCGTGACCACCCCGTTCCCGATCCAGGCCGCGACCATCCCGGACGCCCTGGCCGGCAAGGACATCCTGGGCCGCGGCCGCACCGGCTCCGGCAAGACCCTCTCCTTCGGTCTGCCGCTGCTCGCCACCCTGGCCGGCGGCCACACCGAGAAGAAGAAGCCCCGCGGCGTCATCCTCACCCCCACCCGTGAGCTGGCCATGCAGGTCGCGGACGCCCTCCAGCCGTACGGCGACGTGCTCGGCCTGAAGATGAAGGTCGTCTGCGGCGGTACGTCGATGGGCAACCAGATCTACGCGCTGGAGCGCGGCGTCGACATCCTGGTCGCCACCCCGGGCCGGCTGCGGGACGTCATCAACCGCGGCGCCTGCTCGCTGGAGGCGGTCCAGGTCGCCGTCCTCGACGAGGCCGACCAGATGGCCGACCTGGGCTTCCTGCCCGAGGTCACCGAGCTGCTGGACCAGGTTCCGACGGGCGGTCAGCGCCTGCTCTTCTCCGCCACGCTGGAGAACGAGATCGACACCCTGGTCAAGCGGTACCTGGTGAACCCGGTGACCCACGAGGTGGACCCGTCCGCCGGCGCGGTCACCACCATGACCCACCACGTCCTGGTCGTGAAGCCCAAGGACAAGGCCCCGGTCACCGCCGCCATCGCCGCCCGCAAGGGCCGCACCATCATCTTCGTCCGCACCCAGCTGGGCGCCGACCGCATCGCCGAGCAGCTGCGCGACGCGGGTGTGAAGGCCGACGCGCTGCACGGCGGCATGACCCAGGGCGCCCGCACCCGCACCCTGGCCGACTTCAAGGACGGCTACGTCAACGCGCTGGTCGCCACCGACGTCGCCGCCCGCGGTATCCACGTCGACGGCATCGACCTGGTGCTGAACGTCGACCCGGCCGGCGACCACAAGGACTACCTGCACCGCTCGGGCCGTACCGCCCGCGCCGGCCGCTCCGGTGTCGTGGTCTCCCTGGCCCTGCCGCACCAGCGCCGCCAGATCTTCCGCCTGATGGAGGACGCGGGCGTGGACGCCTCGCGCCACATCGTGGGCGGCGCCGGGGCGTTCGACCCCGAGGTGGCCGAGATCACCGGCGCCCGGTCGCTGACCGAGGTGCAGGCCGACTCCGCGAGCAACGCCGCCAAGCAGGCCGAGCGCGAGGTCGCCGACCTCACCCGTGAGCTGGAGCGCCTCCAGCGCCGGGCCGGCGAGCTCCGCGAGGAGGCCGACCGCCTGGTGGCCCGCGCCGCCCGCGAGCGCGGCGAGGACCCGGAGGCCGCCGTCGCCGAGGTGGCCGAGGCCGCCGAGGCCGATCTGCGCGCCGAGGCCAAGGCCGAGGAGGCCGCCGCGGTCTCCCTGCCGGAGCAGCGCGACAACCGCCCCGCCCGCCGGGACGACCGCGGCAACTTCGACCGCCGGGACCGCGACGACCGTCCGTTCAACCGCGACCGCCGCGACGACCGTGGCGGTGACCGCCCCTCGTTCCGTCGTGACGACCGTGGTGGCGACCGCCCGTTCAACCGCGACCGCCGCGACGACCGCCCCGGTTTCCGTCGTGACGACCGCAACGACCGCGGTGACCGCCCCTTCAACCGCGACCGTGACGACCGTCCGGGCTTCCGCCGGGACGACCGGAACGACCGCCCCTCCTTCCGTCGTGACGACCGTGGTGGCGACCGCCCGTTCAACCGCGACCGCCGTGACGACCGCCCCGGTTTCCGCCGCGACGACCGCAACGACCGCGGTGACCGTCCCTCCTTCAACCGCGACCGTCGGGACGACCGTGGCGGCGACCGCCCGTTCAACCGCGACCGTCGCGACCACCGCCCGGCCGGCGACCGTCCGTTCAACCGCGACCGCCAGGGCGACCGCCCGGCCGGCGGCGGCTTCCGCTCCGGCGGCCACGAGCGCCCCTACGGCCGCCGTGACGACCACCGCGGCGGCTCGGCCTCCGGCTCCTCCTTCGGCCGCCGCGACGACAAGCCCCGCTGGAAGCGCAACGGCTGACACCCGGTGAGCCGCCGGACCGGCCCCGCCCCGGCCCGGCGCCACTGACGACAGGGCCCGCCCCCACCCCGGGGACGGGCCCTGTCGCCTCGTCAGCACCCACCCCGGCCCACCCCACCTCCCACCAGGCCGCCACATGATCCGTTCACCCGATACCCGATCGGCTGCCGGACACCTTGGGGCTATGCTCAGGGGTGGCACTCCCGAGGGCCGTTAGCTCAATTGGCAGAGCAGCGGACTTTTAATCCGTTGGTTGTGGGTTCGAGTCCCACACGGCCTACCGACAGCAGGGCAGGGGAAGCCCCCTGACCTGCGGTGAAGCGCCCCGACCGGTTTCGACCGGGCGGGGCGCTCTGTCGTTGAGGTGCGGGCGTGAGCGCCTGCGTCTCCGACGTCCGGATTCCTGACGCTCCGATAAACCCGAGGGCCTGATCGAGCTGGACCGGGTCGGGCTGCTCAACCAGGTGGCCGCCGAGCCGGGGCCGGGAGCCTTCGCGTGGGGCGGCGGCCCGCCGCCGGTTCGGTGGCCTGTCAACGCGCTCCGTGAAGACCACTCGGAAGTGATCTTGCCAAGCCGACACTCCTGTGACTTTCTGGAATCGTTACACAACCTTCCGTAATGGGCGGTCGGTGAACGGTGAAGGGATGACGATGAGCACTCCCCAGGCGGCGACCACAGGCGAGGGGGACTTCACCCCTCGGATCGGCACGGTCGCGGGGACCGGGGCCGCAGGGTTCAAGGGGGACGGTGAACCGGCTGTTTCGGCCCAGTTGAACCGCCCGTACGGGATCGCGGTGGACAGCGCCGGCGCCCTGTACTTCTCCGACCAGAGCAACAACCGGGTTCGGAAGATCACCTCCGACGGGAAGATCAGTACGGTCGCGGGGACCGGTGTCGCGGGCAGCCGGGGCGACAACGGTCCCGCCGTGGCGGCCCAGTTGAACCGGCCGCGTGCGGTGGCGGTGGACGGCGACGGCAACCTCTTCATCGCCGACGACGAGAACCACCGGATCCGGAAGGTCGCGGCGGACGGGACGATCACCACGGTCGCCGGCACGGGCGTCGCGGGGTTCAGGGGCGACGGCGGACCGGCGACATCGGCCCAGCTGAACAAGCCGCTGGGGGTGGTGGTGGACCGTTCCGGTGTCCTCTACGTCGCCGAGTGGGGCAACGACCGGATCCGGAAGATCACGACCGACGGGAAGATCAGCACGATCGCGGGGACGGGCGCCGCGAGTTACGGAGGCGACGGCGGCCCCGCCGTCAAGGCCCATCTGCGGGCTCCGTACGCGATGGTGGTGGACGGTGCCGGTGCCCTCTACATCGCCGATGCCAGCAATCACCGGGTCCGGAAGATCTCGGCGGACGGGACGATCGGCACGGTCGCCGGTACGGGCGTCGCAGGGTTCGGCGGTGACGGCGGCCCGGCGACCTCGGCCCAGCTGCACCGTCCCCAAGGGCTCGCCCTCGACAGCACCGGAGCCCTCTACATCGCCGACGCCAAGAACCAGCGGGTCCGAAAGGTCTCGGCGGACGGGACGATCAGCACGGTCGCCGGCACGGGCACCGGGGGGTCCGGCGGTGACGGCGGCCCGGCGGCCTCGGCCCAGCTGAACGAGCCGAACGGGCTCGCCGTGGACTGCGTCGACACCCTCTATATCGCCGACCACCTCAACAACCGGATCCGGAAGATCACTTCGGAGAGGCTGGCCGGACTGCCCGACTCGGGCGCGGTGGTCTCCTGGGCCAACGTCCGCAGCAGGCTCCGCATGGGTGTGCGGCGGGAGTCCCTCAAGGACGGCGCCGAGGTCTACCAGGACCTCACCACCCCCAGGAACCACCAGCGGTGGCGGCTGATCGCGGTGGGCCAGGAGGACGACGAGGTCCTGTACCGGATCGAGAACGTGCGCAGCGGCAAGGTCCTGGAGGTCGCCGGAGCGCAGGAGGCGGCCGGGGCGGTGGTCGCACAGCGCGCCTACGAGGGCGGTGAGGCGCACCACCAGCAGTGGCGGCTGATCCCGGCGGGCCCGGCCACCGACGCCCCGCGGGTGTTCGAGATCGCGAACCGCGACAGCGGTCTGCTGCTGCGGGTCGACACCAACGCCCGTACGGCGGTCGAACAGTACGGTGCGGAGGGCGACCACCGGGGCCGCCAGTGGCAATTGCTCCCCGTGTAGCGCACGAGGGGGCGGGGACGCTTCCGTCCCCGCCCCCTCGCCGCCGCGCTACGCGGAATCGGGCTTCTCCGCGGTCGCCTTCGGGGCCTTCGGGACGTCCGGGGTCTTGGGCGGCTTGGTGTAGTCGCTCTTCTTCGGCCTGCTCTCCAGGTCCTCGTCCTTCTGGAGGTCGCCGTTCTCCGTCACCGTCGTGCTCGCGTCCTGCATGCCGGCGGAGGCCGCCCTGGTCACCGAGCCGGGGTCCTGGGCGTACTGGGCCTGTGCGCCGGCGGACGCCTGGGTGGTCTGGATGAAGGAGCCGAGGAAGCCCAGGACGGCCCGCGCCTCGGGGGAGGTCTCCTGCACGATCTTCGCGCGGGAGGAGGCGCCGTGGATCGCGCTGTGGAACAGGCTGGGGCTCGTGTCGTCGTACGTGTCGTCGTCGGAGTCCTCGAAGTCGACGCCCTCGCCGGGTCGGGGCTTCGTGCCGTCGGTGGTCACGGAGAAGAGCCCCGCACCCTTTCCGGCGGAGTCGAAGACGTTGTCGAACACCATGGTCGTCACCTCTGGTCGTCGTCGTGGCGGCGGCGCCGCGCGGTCAGGGCTGCTTGTACAGCGTCTGCTCGCTGACGGCCAGGCTCTCGCCGTCGAGCATCGTGTGGTGGACCTCCAGGTCGGAGACGACCTCGGCCAGTCCCTTCATGCGGAAGCCGCCGGGCGCCAGGTCGATGTCGCCGATGTCGCGGGCGACCATCCGTTCGAGGCCGGGGTATGTCCCGGGCTGCGGGGGAGACAGGACCGCCACCGGCACGGCGTACCGCACCGCGATCAGTCCGGAGAAGGTCACCGGGATCTCGTAGGTGTACTGCTTGCGGGTGCGGCGCTGCGAGACGAAGACCTGCACGCGCGAGTTCGCCGGCACCTTGCCGGAGATCTGCGACTTCGAGGCCCAACTGGTGTTCAGGGAGCCGCCCACGGTGGCCGCGATGCCCAGGGCGAGCTGTGCGTTGAGCGATGCGTTGCCGGTGGCGCTGCCCGTGGTCGTGAACCCCACCGAGTTGGTCATCCCGGTCGAGGCGGAGTTCGTCGCGGAGCTGCTCACGGACGTCTCGGTGGTGTTGGCGTTGTCGACGCCGACGCTGTCCTTGCTGTCCTTTTTGGTCACCGTGTTCGCGTTCTTGTTGGCGGTCCCGTTCTGGCAGGACGCCGCGAGCTGCGACTGGAGGTCCAGACGGAGCTGGTTCTGCAGCTGAAGCTGCAGCGACGCTCCGACGCTGCCGCCGAAGGTGAGCTTCGCGTCACCGTGGAGCGACCACGTGACCCCGTTCGACACGGTGAAGTCGACCGAGTCGGTGAAGTTCATCGCTTCCGTCTGGCTGCGGTTGACGTAGGTGCGCGAGGAGAAGGTGTCGGGCGGCGGCTGGCCGATGTCCCCCCGCACCTCGATCAAGGGCTCCCCGAGGTTCATGTAGGCGAGCCAGCCCAGCTGGAAGGCGGTGCCGGGGAAGGTGCCGAAGCTCGACTTGTTCACGGAGAACCCGACGGGTTTGTGCTGCGCGCCGTAGGCGTCGACGTAGACCAGGTTGGGGTGGTCCAGGACGGACTGCCAGGTCTGCTCGATGTTGAGTTCCCGCAGGTTCTTCTTCGTCAGCGGCTGACGCTTGGCCTGTACCAGGCTGTACGCGTTGGAAGGCATCCACCCGTCCTCGACTAATTCCGGCCGCACCGCGCTCGGTGAAATGTAAACAGAGATGTGCGCACGTTCCGGTGGGCGAAACTATCGCGTCCCCCTTCGCCTGGGAAGGCATATCTGAACCTCACGCTCAATCGAGTGATCGATTTCAGGAAACCGCTTCCGAAACGCCGAAGGAGTTTCCTTTCTTCAGCATCCTTCACTCGATCGATGACTTTTTAGTAGCCGGGCTCATGGGTAGCGTGAGCTCGGATGTTGCCGTACGTGGGGTTTCCGTTCCGGTCGTTTACCTGGTTTCGGACACCTTCTCGTGGAAGGTGATTCGGGATTCCGGTGATGCCGTATGGCAAGCCGCTGCAATGAGCGTCCGAGGCGTTGTCCTCCGTAATCAGAACGAGTGAGGTTTCCGCGATGTACACCCAAGAGCGCACGGCGATGTCCAATTTGGTGGTCGGCGGCCCGGTGGCGGTGAACAGCTACGACAACGCGATCGTGGCGGCGCTGGTGGAGAACCGGCCGGTCATGCTCGTCCACGCCTTCAACGGCGGTTACCTGCGGCCCGCCGAGCTGAGCGGGGAGAGCCACGACAAGGGCGTGCAACTGGCCACGGCTCTCGACCCGGCCACCAAGGAGGCGAAGGGCCACCTCTGGTACGTCACCCCCGCCGGCTTCTTCGGCCAGCGGCCGCTGTACGTCATCGAGAGCGCCGCGGGCGAGGTCGCGCTCAGGCCGGCCGGTGCGGGCGGCGCCGACACCGGACGCGCCGACGCCGGGCGCGGCGACCACGGACGCGGGGACGACGGACGCGGGGACGACGGCGTGCCCAAGCCGCGGCGCAGGCGCGTCACCGTCCACCAGGACGCCCCCAAGAGCACAGCCGACACCGTCCAGGTCGGTCTGCCGGACAAGGTGGGCGACAAGTGGCGGGGCAAGAACGGCGCGCCCGAGGACACCCAGCTCTGGATCGTCACGGTCACGCCGTGGGGCGGGATCACCTTCGTACCCATCACCCACCCCGACGCCATCCTCGGGTTCAAGGACCACGCGGTGACGGCCAACAGCGAGGTCCGGCTCACCTACAACTGGGGCGGGGACTTCACCGGGACGGTCATCAACACCTTCTACCCGCGGCTGCCCAGTGAGTGGAACGTCCCGTACCACCACGTCTTCACGTGATCCGTGACCGCCGCCGTACCCCGTCCGCCCCGAACCGACGCCCACACCGCTTGGAAGAGGCACCACGATGCCCGTGCCCAGGGAAGAACTGAAACTGGAGATCGTCAACGCCGCCACGGGGAAGCCCCTCGGTGCCAAGGCCGGGCCGGAGCAGAGCGGGGCGCTCGTCGTCCGTGAGCTCCCCGAGGAAGGCCCGGGCCCGGAGCAGTGGCAGCTCGTCCCCGTGCAGTCCGCGCAGGACGAGCAGGTGTACGTGATCCGCGGCGCGGCCGACGGCAAGGTCCTCGACAACCCCGCCGCCGCGGACGGCGGCGTGCGCCAGGGGGACGCCGCCGACGGCAAGAAGAGCCAGCAGTGGCGCGTCGTCCCGGTCGAGGGCGAACCCGGCCTCTGCTTCATCGAGAGCGCGAACGACGACACCGTCCTCGATCTCGGAGTCGGCACCGATCCCGGAGTCGGCGAGTCCGGTGAGGACGGCATCCCGGTCGTCCTGCGCGTGTACGACGAGGATGCGAAGGGCCAGCGGTGGCGTCTCGTCCCGGTCGAGCCCGAGCGCGTCGCCGATCTTGCCCTGCGCTGGGCACCGCTGGACCACTGGAACGGGCGCCGGTCCTGGCGGCTGGCCCGTTCGGCCGCGCTGCGGCCCGTCGCCGGGGCGGCACCTTCCTTCAGCGACCTGCTGCTCGTCCTCGACCGGTTCGGGAGCGACCCGGACGCCGGCGGGTGGAGGAGTGAAGGGCCCGTTCCCGCTCCCGACGGCCGGGCGGGCTGGTGGGCCGGGCTCGGCGCGCGGTTCCTCGCCGACCCCACGGGAGAAGGGCGGGCCGACCTCATCGGGCTCAAGCCCGCCAAGGGAGCCGTGGTGTCGGCCGCCAGGGGCGACGGCACGTTCGAGGACGAGGAATGCGTCCTGCACCAGCCCGTGCCCTCCGCCGCCCACGCGGATCTGTGGACCCTCGCGGACACGGCGGGCGACGGCGTGGCGGCCGTCGTCGTGCTCGCTGCCGACGGCGTCCGGATCTCCCCCCGGGCGGAGGACGGAGCGTTCGAGCCCGCCGGCGAGCCGGCCCTCAAGGCGTTCGGTCACGGCGAGCAGGCCGGTGGCTGGCTCGTGGACGAGCACCCCCGCTTCCTCGCCGACACCACCGGCGACGGCAGGCTCGACGTGGTCGGCTGCCACGACGACGGTGTCTGGATCTCCCTCCAGGACGAGGAGGGGAAGTTCGCGCCGCTCGCCGAGGAACCCGTCCTCCGGGCGTTCGGCCGTGGAGACGAGGCAGGCGGCTGGCTGGTCGGCCAGCATCCCCGTTTCCTCGCCGACACCACGGGTGACGGCAGGCTCGACGTGGTCGGCTGCCACGACGACGGTGTCTGGATCTCCCTCCAGGACGAGGACGGCACGTTCGCCGAACCCCTGTACGTCCTCGACGACTTCGGGACGGGGCAGGGCTGGGCCTCGACCGACGAGCACCCCCGGTTCCTGATCAGGACCACCGGCGACGGGGCGGTGGACGTGGTCGGCTTCGGCCCCCACGGCGTCGTCGTGGCACGCGGCCTCGGCGACGGCACCTTCGAGCCCTCGAAGCTCGTCCTGAACGACTTCGGCACCGCCCAGGGATGGACGAGCGGCAAGCACCTTCGCCTCCTCGCCGACGTCACCGGCGACGGCAACCCCGATGTCGTCGGCTTCGGCGACGAGGGGGTCTGGGTGTCGCACAACCTCGGCGACGGCCGGTTCGAACAGGCCCGGCTCGTCTGCCGGGGCTTCGGGCACGGCGACGCCGCCGGCGCCTGGCGGGTCGACCGGCACCCCCGCTTCCTCGCCGACGTCACCGGCGACGGACGGGTCGACATCGTCGGCTTCGGCGGCCCGGGGGTGTACGTGGCCCGGAACCTGCACCGCCGGTTCAGGACCCGGTGACGGCGACGGACCTGTGCCCCCGGCCGAACCCGGTCCTCCCGCATTCGGTCGATCGCCGTCTGACCCGCGCGAGCGAGGCACGTTCACGGAGCATGCGAAAGATCATCACCTGCGGCTGACAACCGGAACTTCACCGCCGCCGACGTGTGCGTCCAGGAACCCGCCGTGGTCCCCGCCCTGAGCGACTGGACCGGCAACCACCAGATCAACTGCTCCAACGGCAACGTCATCGACCACTCCGACACCACCCAGCCGCCCGGCCGCTGACAGCACCATGGCGACGGAGCCCCGCTCGGTGCCCGGACCCGCGGCCGAGGCGGCCTTGCACGACCGCGGACGGGGCCGTATCCGTGACAAGAGTGAGCTCCGAGTCGGCCTACCGCCCGCAGACCAGGGAAGCCCTCGCTGAACTGCACGGGAACGCCCCAGCCGGATCCTTCCGGCTGGGGCGTTCGTCGTCTGTGGTTGCGGGGTCTTGTCACCCTTCTCGTACCGACAGCAGCCGGCCGAAGACCACCACGTTGTCGCTGTAGTAGTGGTCGGCCTCGCTGAAGTCGCCGCCGCAGGTGATCAGCCGGAGTTCCGGTCCGGCCGTGTTGCCGTACACCTCCAGGCTGGGGAACTCCTTCTTCCCGTACTGGGCGACCTTGGTCACCGCGAAGACGGCCGTGCTGCCGTCCTTCCGTTCCACCTCCACGCGCTGCCCGGTCCGCAGGCGGGCCAGGTCGAAGAAGACCGCCTTCCGCTCGTTCCAGGTGACATGGCCCGCGATCACCGCCGGGCCCCTGGCCCCCGGTGCCGCGCCCCGCTCGTACCAGCCGGCCCGGTCGGGGTCGCGCGGTGTCTCCATGGCCTGCCCGCCGTCCAGTCCGAGCCGTTCCAACGGCGTGGACACCTTCAGGGCGGGGATGACCAGCCGCTTCGGCGCCGATACCGGTGGCACCGGGGTGGAGTCTGCCGCCTCGGACGGCCGTGGAGGGACCGGTGGCGAGGTGGCGCCGGCGCTCGGGCTGCTCTGGGCCTGCGGGACCCGGGGCGGGGCGGGCTGCTGGCGGCCGACGCCGGTGGCCAGCAGCACACCCCCCACCACGAGCAGGGCGCAGGCCGCGACCAGAAGCCCGATCCGCCCCCGGCGACCGGACCGCGCCTGCGGCGTACCCATCACCGGACCGCCTCAGCGGAGGCCGTCGGCGGACCGGCGGCGCCGTACCGCCAGCGCGCCCAGCGCCCCGGCACCCAGCACCGCGGCCGCGCCGCCGGCCAGCATGCCCGGCGCCTCGACGCCCTGCGTGCCGCCGGATCCGGTCTCCACCCCGCCGACCGGCATCGAGCCGACGGCGGCGCCCGCGAGCATCCCGCACGAGGCAGGGGCGGTGGCCTCCTGGGGCAGCTTCGGGTCCAGCTCGCTCTTGCCCTTGTTGAAGTCGTACTTCTTGTTGCCGTTGGTGTCGATGCCGTGCTGCACCACGTGCAGGTCCTTGAGGTGGTCGGCGACCTTCTGCGAGACGGTGATCACCCGCTCGTAGGAGACCTTGCCGTCCTTGTCCGCCACCGGCATCCGCGTGACGTCCAGTCCGCTCTTCTTGGTGGTGTCGCCCTTGGTGGTCAGGGAGATGTTGATGTCCCCGTAGGAGGGCAGGCCCTCGGCGGTGCTGACCACGCCGTCGCCGTTCTTGTCCGCGCTCGCGTCCGGGCAGTGGAAGTCGTGCCCGTCGGTGGAGCCGTGGATGTGCTGCGCGTGCGGCTGCCCCGGCACCAGCCCGGACGCCTCGATCTTCACGTTCAGGTCCCGGCCCTTGAGCGTCAGCATCGCGGTGCCGCTCGCCCCCGAGCCGTTCAGCTGCTCCAGGTCCACCTGGTACGACCCGTCCTCGGCCGCGGCCTGGTGGGATCCGGAGTGGCCGCCGGTGTGCGCGGCGGCCGGCAGCGCGCCGGCCAGCGCGAGCGCGGCGGGCAGCGCCATCAGGGTGGTGAGACGGGCGGTGCGCTTGGCTATCACGGGAAGTCCCTTCCTCCACCGCCCCTGTTGCTTCTTGAGGCGGACATGCCGTCAGTGACATCGGTGGTTCGCACCCAGCCCGGGTCCGGATTGGTCGCCTCGCCGAACTGTTTCGTCTCCGCCCGTTGCCGACGGGGTTCCGTCGTACAGGCCCGCGATAAGCGATTGGGACTTACGCGGGAGATGGCGTAAGGTGGTGTTCACCGACGCGGGGTGGAGCAGCTCGGTAGCTCGCTGGGCTCATAACCCAGAGGTCGCAGGTTCAAATCCTGTCCCCGCTACTGAAGCGAAGGCCCGGTGCACTTGTGCACCGGGCCTTCGTCATGTCTGCGGTGGGCGGGCTGTCGCCCGGTCGGCGGACGGCCGGTCGCCGGGGGGTGCGGCTCGGGTGAGTCTGGACGGGGCGCGGTAGCGGTCGCGGCCGTGGGCGGACCGGCAGGAGAGCAGCGGTGGGGCAGCGAGCGCGGCAGGACGGCACCGGCCCGGCAGGGAGTGGCGGCCGGGCCAGGGGTGGCGCCGCGCGGCGCTTTCTGCGGGCGGTGCCCGCGCTGATGATCATCGGCGGGGTGCTGTACGACCAGCTGACCCCGCCGCGCTTCACCGCGGTACCGCTGTTCGCGGCCGCCCCGCTGGTGGCCGCCCCGTTCTTCACTTACCGGGCGACCCTGCTGGCCGGGATCTTCGCGGTGTTCGCCGTGCTGCTCAGCCATGTCGGCAACCGGACGATCGTCGAGGGGCCCGCGCTGACCGAGGTGCTGACGGTGGTGACCGTCTCGGCGCTGGCGCTGCTCGTCAACCGGGTGGTCCGGCGCAGCGGTGAGCGGCTCGCCTCGGCGCGGGAGATCGCCGAGACCGCCCAGCGGGCGGTGCTGCCGGTGCCGGCCGAGCGGATCGGCGGCCTCCAGGTGGCCGCCCGGTACGAGGCCGCACAGGAGGACGCGTTCATCGGCGGCGATCTGTTCGCGGTGCAGGAGACCCCGTACGGGGTGCGGCTGGTGGTCGGGGACGTACGGGGCAAGGGGCTGGGCGCGGTCGAGGCCGTGGCGGTGGTGATCGGCGCGTTCCGGGAGGCGGCCGAGCAGGAGAGCTCGCTGGAGGGCGTGGCCCAGCGGCTGGAACGGGCGCTCACGCGCGAGGGCAGCCGGCGGGACGGGCTGGACGCCTTCGAGGGGTTCACCACCGCGGTGCTGGCGGAGATCCCGCGCGGCCGGGGGGTGGTGCGGATCGTCGACCGGGGGCATCCGGAGCCGCTGCTGCTCCATGCGGACGGCAGGATCGTCCGGCTCGTCCCCGTCGAGCCGGCGCTGCCGCTCGGCATGGCGGAGCTGGGCGCCTGGCCCGACCGCTCGTACGAGGTGGCCTTTCCGTCCGGGGCGACGCTGCTGTTCTACACGGACGGCCTCTCCGAGGCGCGGGATCCGCAGGGGGTGTTCTACGACCCGGTGGCCCGGCTGCGGGGGCGGATCTTCCCGGGGCCGGACGCCATCCTCGACGCGCTCACGGACGACGTACGGCTGCACACGGCGGGCGGCGCGAGGGACGACCTGGCGCTGCTGGCGGTCGCGCGCCCCGCGGTGGGGCAGCCGCCCCGGCGCCGCACCATGCCGGTGGTGCCCTGAGCTTCCCGGAGGGGGTCGGGTATACGGAGGGTGATCACCATGGCCCCGTCCGTTTCTCCCGTGACAGGGATACGGAGAGGGCGCGGCGGGTACCCGGGGGCCGGTGGTGGATACATGCGCCGGTGAGGCTTCTGAGGGGTGGTCAACTCGACCCCGTATCAGCGCATCTGCCCAGGTCCGTCCCTCCTTCGGAGGCCGAACGATCGCATGGAGCGGCTTGGAATCCGAGCCCCGGGTCTATTAACGTTCGATAACGCAGCGCGGTCGTCCCAGCCGTCGGCAAGACGGCGCCGTGCGCGCGCCGAATTCCGCTCGGAAACCGGGGAACCACCACTTTGGGGTGAATCGGGCCGCTTGGCCCGTAGGAGACCTTCCTGCTCCGAACCCGTCAGCTAACCCGGTAGGCGCGAAGGAAGGAAAGGAGTGCGCCTCCGTGGCGTCCAACAGGCCTGCCCCCGAGACTTCTTACGGTCCGGGTGGCTCCCTTGGCATCACGGCCGCTCCGGCCGGTCCGTTCTCCTCCTCAGGCTTCCCGGGCGCCGCCCCGGC
Source organism: Streptomyces sp. NPDC046887 (assembly GCF_040644755.1). NCBI lineage: Bacteria > Bacillati > Actinomycetota > Actinomycetes > Kitasatosporales > Streptomycetaceae > Streptomyces > Streptomyces sp. NPDC046887. Next base: position 20,444 of record NZ_JBEYXH010000020.1, on the reverse strand, counting down.
AAACGACCCGATCGGCCCGGAGGCCGCCTTCGGCCCGGATGGCTCGTTCGGCCCGGATGGCTCCGTGTTCGGCTCGGATGGCTCGTTCGGCCCGGACGGCTCCGCACTCGGTTCGGATGGCTCGTTCGAGGAGTGGAACCCGACCGAGGAGACCGTCCGCCCCGTGCGCGGTCGGCACCGGGTGGCCAAGCAGCGCGGCGGCCTGGCCCGTAGCTCCACCGTCCTCGGTGTGGGCGTCATCGCGGCGGTCGGCGCGGGCGGTATGGCCACCGCGCAGAGCAAGCCGCCGGTCTCCATCTCCCTGCCGGACGCCGTCGCCGACAAGCTCCCGGACGCCGCGTCCCTGCCCGGTATCGGCTCGCTGATATCCGGTGACGAGGAGTCGGGCGAGGAAGCGGGCGGTGCGGTCGCGGCCCCGGGGACGGCGGCCCTGGCCGGCACCGCCGACCGTGGCGGCGCCGCCGACGCCGGTGAGGCGCTGCGGGCCCGGATCCTCCAGCAGGCCGAGCAGGCCCAGGCGTCCGCCGACGCCGAAGCGCGGGCCGCCGCCGAGCGGAAGGCCGCCGAACAGGCCGCCACCGAGGCCGAGAAGCAGCGCGGTGCGGCGGACAAGGCCGCCGAGGCCGAGAAGGCGAAGAAGGAAGCGGCGGCGAAGAAGGCCGCCGAGGAGAAGGCGAAGGCCGAGGCCAGGGCCAAGGCGGCCGCAGAGGCCGAGGTCGAGGCGGAGCCGGAGAAGCCGGCTCCGGCGGAGAAGCCGGCCGAGGCGGCGGGCGACTGGTCGCTGCCCACCTCCTCGTACACCATCACCTCCACCTTCGGGCAGGCCGGCTCGATGTGGTCCTCCGGCTACCACACCGGTCTCGACCTGGCCGCGCCGACCGGCACGCCGGCCAAGGCGGTCCACGGCGCCACGGTCAAGTCGGCCGGCTGGTCGGGCTCCTACGGCTACCGCATCGTGCTGGAGCTGGCGGACGGCACCGAGGTCTGGTACTGCCATCTGTCTTCGATGACGGTCGCCGCCGGGCAGCAGGTCGGCGCCGGGGAGACCATCGGCCGGGTCGGCGCCACCGGCAATGTCACCGGGCCGCATCTGCACCTGGAGGTCCACACCCCGGGCGGCCAGGGCATCGACCCGCTCTCCTGGCTGCGCGGCAAGGGCCTCACGGTCTGACGGAGCGGCCACCCGGCCCCCGCCCGCCCCCGCTCCAGGGCGGAATAGCGCTCCGGGGGCGGAATACCGCTCCGGGGCGGAATAGGGCTCCGGCGGGGGCGTGTTCTGCCCTCCATGACCTCTCTCCGCAAGCTGGGCACGTCCGACCTGCTCGTCTTCCCGCTCGCCCTGGGCGGCAACGTCTTCGGCTGGACCGCCGACCGGGCGCAGTCCTTCGCCGTGCTGGACGCCTATACGGCGGCCGGCGGGAACTTCGTCGACACCGCCGACACCTACTCCTCCTGGGCCCCCGGCAACCAGGGTGGCGAGTCGGAGACGATCATCGGCGAGTGGCTGGCCGCCCGCGGCAACCGGGCGGACGTGCTGATCGCCACCAAGGCCGGTGCCCATCCTGACTTCAAGGGGCTGGCCCCGGCCACCCTCCGGGCGGCCGTGGACGCGTCGCTGCGCCGGCTGGGCACCGACTACATCGACCTCTTCTACACCCACTACGACGACCCCTCGGTCCCGGTCGAGGAGTTCGTGCCGGTGCTGGACCAGCTGGTCCGGGACGGCAAGGTACGGGCGATCGCCGCCTCCAACATCTCGCCCGAGCGGCTCCGGGAGGCGCTGGACTTCTCCGCCCGCGAGGGGCTGGCCGCCTACAGCGCCCTGCAACCGCACTACAACCTGGTCTCCCGCGACACCTACGAGGGCGGGCTGCGCGACCTCGTCGAGCGCGACGGGCTGGCGGCCGTGCCGTACTACGCCCTGGCCTCGGGCTTCCTCACCGGCAAGTACCGGCCGGGCACCGAGGTGGACAGCGCCCGGGCGGGCGGCGCCGCCAAGCACCTGGAGTCCGACCGCGGCCGCACGGTGCTCGCCGCGCTCGACCAGGTCGCCGAGGCCCATGGCGCGGAGCCGGCGACGGTGGCCCTGGCCTGGCTCGCCGCGCAGCCCACGGTCGCCGCGCCGATCGCCTCCGCCCGCACCGTGGAGCAGCTGCCGGCCCTGCTGGCGCTCGCCGACCTCACCCTGACCGACCAGGACCTGGCCGCGCTGACCGCCGCCTCCGACTGAGCCACGCGAAAGGCCAGGAGGCGGTCAGTAGCGGTACGGGTTGTAGCCGCCCCCGTAGTTGAGGTGCGGGGGCGGTGTCCACACCCGGCCGGTGGCCTGGGCGGCGTAGGTGAGGGCGGGCCCGGCCACCTCCTTGCGCTGCCAGAGGTGGTGCAGCAGCTCCTGCTCCCGGGCGGCGAAGTCCCCGTCCGCGTTGCCCCGGCGGGCGCGGTGGCGCAGGAAGGCCAGCGAGGTGGCGAACGCCTCGTACTCCCCGACCGCCGCCGCGGCGGCCGGGCCGAAGCAGCGGGCGGCGTACGCCCGGGCCAGCTCCCGGGCGCGCATCGAGGAGAGCGCCCGGGGGACGGCCGGGGCGAGCCAGCCGGCCGCCGCGTACACCGGGAGCTCGCCGGATATCGTCCGCAGCTCGCTCTGGCGCGACCAGATCGCCAGCCAGGTCAGCAGCCCGAACACCGGGACCATGATCATCCCGTAGACGGCGAGGAAGCCCCAGGGGCCGATCGACGCCGAGCCGTTCCACAGGGCGTGCATGCCCATCGCCAGGACCAGCCCGGTGAGCGGCAGCAGCACCCGGCGGATCCGGTGGCGGCGGGCGGCGGCCGCCGCGAGGCCGAAGCCTATGCCGGTGAACACGGTGAACAGCGGGTGGGCGAACGGGGACATCACGATCCGCACGAAGAAGGTCCCGGCCGTGACGGACGCGAACCCGGCGGTGCCGATCTCCTGGTCCTCGCCGAAGGCGTTGCCCAGGTAGAGGATGTTCTCGGTGAAGGCGAAGCCGGTCGCGGAGAAGCCGGCGACCACCACCCCGTCCACGATGCCGGTGAAGTCCCGGCGGCGGAAGAAGAAGACCAGCAGCACGGCGACCGCTTTGGCGCTCTCCTCCACGATGGGCGCCACCACGGTCGCGCCGATGGTGTCCGCGGAGCCGGGGTCGGCGGTGGCGGTGGCTATCCAGCGGGTGGCGAAGGTGTTGGCCACGATGGCGACCAGGGTCGCCGCGCAGGCGCCCCAGGCGAACGCGAAGAGCAGGTTCCGCCAGGGGCAGGGCTCGACCCGGTCCAGCCAGCGGAAGGCGGCCAGCAGCAGCGGCACCGGCAGCAGGGCCAGGCCGAGGCCGACCAGGAAGCCCTGGGTGCCGGTCTGCTCGCGGACCAGCGCGAGGATCACCAGCCCGCACAGGGCGAGGACCAGGGCCAGCGCGACCGCCCGCACCAGCTTGCTGCGCCACAGGGCCCGGCGCGGCTTGTACCGCCAGCGGGCGCGCTCCGGCACCGCGGCGAACGCCGGCTCCGGTTCGTATGCCGGGACCGGCGGCTGCGGCGGGGGGTGCGGGCTGGGGTGCACGGACGAGTGGGACACGCGATCGACCCTAGCGACCGCCACTGACACCCTGCGACGAGTGTGCTACCGGCATAACCGGAATCACGGCCTCCGCCTAGGCCGACGGGACCCGGGTGAACAGCAGGTCGTGCACCAGATGGCCCTTGTCCAGCCCCTGCCCCTCGAAGCGGGTGAGCGGCCGGAACGCGGGACGGGGCGCGTAGCCGCCGTCCGGCTGGGTGTTGGCGAAGTCGGGGTGCGCGGTCAGCACCTCCAGCATCTGCTCGGCGTACGGCTCCCAGTCCGTGGCGCAGTGCAGCACGGCCCCCGGCCGCATCCGGGTCGCGGCCAGCGACAGGAACTCGGGCTGGATCAGCCGCCGCTTGTGGTGCCGCTTCTTGGGCCAGGGGTCGGGGAAGTACACCCGCACGCCGTCGAGGGCGTCCTCGGGGAGCATCTCGCGCAGCAGGATGATGGCGTCGCCGTTGGCCACCCGGATGTTGGTCAGCCCGGCGCGGTCGGCCAACCCGAGCAGGTTGCCCTGGCCGGGGGTGTGGACGTCCACGGCCAGGATGCCGGTGGACGGGTCGTCCGCGGCCATCCGGGCGGTCGCCTCACCCATGCCGAAGCCGATCTCCAGGACGACCGGGAGCCCGTCGAACAGGGCGCCCGGGTCGAGCCGGCGCTGCCCGTCGATGTCCAGGCCCCAGGTGGTCCACAGCCTCGTCAGGGCGTCCGCCTGCCCTGGGGTGACGCGGCTGCGGCGCGGCTGGAAGCTGCGGATGCGCCGCTCGAAGTGGGACCCGGCGGGATCGGGCGCGGGGCCCTCCGGGAAGCGGGGCTCCCCCTTGGAGCGGCGGTGCACGGCGGTATCAGGGAACTCAGACACAATGCCCCGATTCTACGGCCCCGCCGCCGGAGGCGGATGGGGCCGGGGACGGTCGTCGGCCTGGGACGGATGGGGCCGGGGACGGTCGTGGGCCGGAGGCGGATGGGGCCGGGGACGGTCGTCGGTCTGGGACGGACGGGCCGGGGACGGACCGCCTGGCCGTGGCCAGGACCGGGGTCCGGCAGCGCCGAGTACGAGCCCAGTCCCGCTGGGACGGGCGCGTAGCCCGCGGAGACGGGCGGGAGCGGGCGGGGCCGAGGCCCGGCGGGGTCGCAGCAGCGCCGAGGGGCCCCGTCACCGTCGGAGCGGTCCGGCGGCGGGCGCAGTCGGGCGCCGCCGATGGTGGCCCCGGTCACCGCCGAGCGGGGCCGCCAGCAGGGCGCCCGCCGAGTAGGAGCAGACCGAGCCGGCCGAGCCCAGCCGTAAGGTCACCGCCGGACGGGGCCGTCACCAGGCCGCCCGCCGACGCCCCCGGTGGTGGCCTCGTCAACGCCGGGCGGAGGGGGACTCTCCGTCCGCTGGAACCTCCGCCGGGGCCGCCGGGCGGCCCAGATGGAGCAGGGCGCGGCGGGCCACCTCGCGGCCGATGGGCAGGGCGGCGGTGGCCGCGGGGGAGGGGGCGTTGAGCACATGGACCGTGCGGTGCGCCTCGCGCAGCAGGAAGTCGTCGGCCAGCGTGCCGTCCCGCAGCATCGCCTGCGCCCGCACCCCCGCCGGGGCGGGACGCAGATCGGCCTCCGCCACCTCGGGCAGCAGCCGGCGCACCGCCTCGGTGAAGGCGCGCTTGGACAGCGAGCGGCGCAGCTCCCCCGCCCCGTACCGCCAGTGGCGGCGGGCTATCCGCCAGGAGCCCGGCCAGGCCAGCGTGGCGGCCAGCTCCCGGGGGCGCACCACCGACCAGTTGTACCCCTCGCGGCCGAGCGCGGGCACCGCGTTGGGCCCGACGTGCACCCCGCCGTCGACGCCCCGGGTCAGATGCACCCCGAGGAACGGGAACGCGGGGTCGGGCACCGGATAGACCAGCCCGCGGACCAGCCCGGGCCGCGCCAGCTCGTAGTACTCGCCCCGGAACGGCACGATCCGCATCCCCGGGTCGTCCCCGGCCAGCCGGGCCACCCGGTCGCAGTGCAGCCCCGCGCAGTTCACCAGGACCCGGCCGCGCACCACCGCCCCGGCCGTGGTGCGCACGGCCACCCCCCAGGGCCGCCGGTCCACCGCGGCCACCTCGGCCCCGTACCGCACCTCGGCGCCGCACGCGCCGGCCGACTCCGCCAGCTGCGCCGCCACCGCCCCGTAGTCGCAGATCCCGGTCGAGCCCACATGGATCCCGGCCAGCCCGCGCACCCGCGGCTCGTACTCGGCGATCTGCGCCGGGCCCAGCTCCCGCACCGGGATGCCGTTCTCCCGGCCGCGCTGCACCAGGGCGTGCAGCCGGGGCAACTCGGCGCGCGCGGTGGCGACGATCAGCTTGCCCGTCACCTCGTGCGGCAGCCCGTACTCCGCGCAGAACTTCACCATCTCCGCCGCGCCCCGCACCGCGTACCGCGCCTTGAGGGAGCCGGGGCGGTAGTAGATCCCGCTGTGGATCACCCCGCTGTTCCGCCCGGTCTGGTGGCGGGCCGGGCCGTCCTCCTTCTCCAGGACCACCACCCGGGTGCCCGGGGCGGCCCGAGTGAGGGCATAGGCGGTCGACAGCCCGACGATCCCGCCACCGATCACGAGCACGTCGCAGTCGAAACCCCGACCGCCCTGGCTGCCGTACGCGGACACCTGTGCCACCTCCCACCCCAGATAGTGCACTGGCCCACTGACAACCGCCCTAAACCGCTTCCACCCCGCGACCTCGCCGCGCCCTCGCGCCGCCCGGCCGGGCAAGCCCTCACCGACGCCCTCACCGCCCACCTCGCCGCGCCCTCGCCCCCACCCCGGGGGCGGACGGTTCAGGCCGTCGTCATCAGCAGCGGCCGGGCCCGCTCGCGCAGCTCGGCCACCCGGGGCTCGTCCCCGTACGGCTCCAGCCGGTGCAGCAGGTCCCGTACGTACTCGGTGGTCCGCGCCGAGGAGATCCGGTTGGCCACCTCCACGGCCCGCACCCCCGCCGCGCAGGCCGCGTCCAGGTTGCCCGACTCCAGCTCGGCGACCGCGCTCACCACCAGCCGCAGCCCGTGCGAGCGCACGAACTCCTCGGTCGGCCGGGACAGCGCCTGCTCGGTGAAGCGCCGCACCTGCCGGGGCAGCTTCAGGTCCCGGTAGCACTCGGCCGCGTCCGCCGCGAACCGGTCGTAGGAGTAGAACCCCAGCCAGGACGGGTCGGCGTCGCCCTCCCGGGAGCGCTCCAGCCAGCCCTCCGCCGCCCGCAGCGCCGCGCCCGCCGCCGCCGAGTCACTCGCCTTGGCGTGCGCCCGAGCCTCCACCAGCCGGAAGAACGACAGCGTCCGGGCCGTGGCCAGGCCCCGGTTCCGCTCCACCGCCGCCTGGGCCAGGTCCACGCCCTCGTCGGCGAAGCCCCGGTAGGTGGCCTGGAGCGACATCGAGGCGAGGACGTACCCGCCGAGCGGCACATCCGCGGCGGCCCGGGCCAGCCGCAGCGCCTGGATGTAGTAGCGCTGGGCGGCCTCCTGCTGCCCGGTGTCGAACGCCATCCAGCCCGCCAGCCGGGTCAGCTCGGCGGTCGCCCCGAACAGCGCGCGGCCGACCTCGTCGGAGTACGAGCCGAGCAGCAGCGGGGCCGCGTCCACCCGCAGGCACTCCGGCACCATCGAGGAGCGCCAGTCGCCGCCCCCGTACTTGGAGTCCCAGCGGCGGGCGTCCTCGGCGGCCTCCCGCAGCTTCGCCACATCGCTGTGCCCCACCCGGGTGAAGCCGTTCTCCTCCAGCGCGCAGGGCTCCCCGGCCCGCTCGGCCTCCGCGTCCGGTCCGCTCTCCGCGGCGGCCGGTGGAACCGGGCGTTCCACCGAGGAGTCGGCCGGCGTTATCAGCCAGCGGGAGACCGGGGTGGCGTACGCGCTGACCGCGAACGACCCGGCCAGCGACTGCCAGATGCCCCCCGCGCCGCCGCGCCGCCCGGCCAGGTCCAGCCGGTAGAGGTCGGTCGCCGACTTCACCGCCTCGCCGATGTCCCGGGGGAAGGCGAGCCCCACCTCGGGCGCCGGGTCGGCGTCGGCCAGCCCGATCTCGTGCAGCGGGACCGGCCGCCCCAGCTTCTGCCCGATGGCGGCGGCGATCAGATGGGGCGCGGCGCCCTGCGGGACCATGCCCTTGGAGACCCACCGGGCCACCGACGTCTTGTCGTACCGGAGGGTCAGCCCGCGCTGCGCGCCCAGGTCGTTGACCCGCCGGGCGAGTCCGGCGTTGCTGATTCCCGCGAGGGCGAGAACGGTGCCGAGCTTCTCGTTCGGCCCGCGTTGGTCCCTGGACATGCGACGCCACCCCTCGACCACATGCGGCCGCCGCGACGCCAGGCATAGGCGCGCGGCATTCGTAAACCCAGCGTAGTTCGCCGCATGCCGACCGTTAAGGGTTGGTGTTCCGTATGGCGAGATTGTTGTGCGTACGGGTGGATGGCTCCGGGCGCGTCCCGGGGCGGCCGCGCTCCGGGACCGTGGCGATGGGTGCGGGGCCGCCGGCCCGGCCCGGGTGTACGGACCACCGGTACGGCTCACGGGTACGGCGGCGGGGCGCCCGCGACGTGGACGCGCCCCGGCCGAAGCCGCCGCCCGGCGCCGCCCGGCGCCGGCCGGGGGCTGGTCGGAGCGCCGGTGGGCGTGCTCCCGGTGTGTGGCCGTGCGCCCGCCCGTGCGCTCTGCCGGGTGGGTCGGCCGGGCGGCTTCCATGGGTCTCGCGTGGGTCGGCCCGCCGTACTGGAAACGGCGGGCTGGGGGATACCGCCGCCTCAATTCCCCGCGGGCGGCGGAGCGGTCCGGGGGGCGGACACCACGCCTCCCGGGCTGGTCCCGGGCCGGCTCCGCGCCCTGGGCCGGCCCTGGTCCGGTGCCGGGAGCCCGACCCGTCCACCACCCGTATCCACCACCCCGCCGACGCGGAATCGAGGTGCCGACCAGGCCGGAGACCAGCAGAGCGGCAGATCAGCGACCGCGCCGCGCCCGGTGGCCGGCGCGCCGCGTCCGTGTGCGGCGCCGGTGCCGCGTCCGGCCCCCGGCCGCCCGGCCGCATCCGCGGACGGGACGCGCGCGCGGGAGTCGTACCGGAGGCGCTCCCTACGGCACCCGCGTACGTAATTGGCCGAAACCGATCGGTCCTGCCCTGCCGCGGTGTGCCCCGGAACGCCCGGTTCCGTCGCTGCTCACTCCTCCCACGGGCCGTCACCCGGCCCATGCCAGGGGCGTGTTCCCGTTTGGCGGGGCGCGCCCCGCACCCACCCCTGCGCGGCCTTGTCGTGGCAGCATGTCTCCAGCACTCCCGGCATATGAGCCGGGTTGTCCACAGCCTGTGGAGGCGGGGTCGGAGGCGGCTGATGCGGTGGCTGGTCGGATGGAGCAGTATCGCCGCGCGGTTCGGCACGGCCGGAGCGGTGGGCTCCCCTTCCACCGGCAGCCCGCTCGACGAGGAGCACCGCACCGTGCAGCCGGTCGGCGCCCAACTCCTCTGGGGCGACCCCGATCCGCTCTGGGCGGTCGGCGACTGGCGCCCCGACGAGGTGCGGGTGGTCAGCACCGACCCCTTCACCCGCCTCGCGGTGCTCGGCTGCTGCGCCGCCTCCGACGAGGAGCTGCGGGTCGGGCTGTTCGCCGCGCGCGGCGGCGCCATGCGCCACCTCACCGCCTGGGCCGGCAGCTACACCGCGGTCGCCCAGGTGGGCCGCCGCATCATCGTCGCCGGCGACCTGGCCGGCGCCCGCCCCGTCTTCCACACACCATGGGCCAACGGCACCGCCTACGCCACCGCCGCCCTGCCGCTCGCCGACCTCATCGAGGCCCAGCTCGACATCGGGCACCTGGCCGCCCAACTCGCCTGCCCCGAGCCGCCCGAGGGGCTGCGCGAATCCACCCCGTACATCGGCGTCAAGCGGGTGCCGCCCGGGCACGCGCTGGTGCTGCGGGAGGGCTCCCGCGAGATCCTGGGCTACGAGCAGGTCTCCTCGCTCGCGGTCGCCGTCCCCGAGGCCGACCCGGAGCGGGCGGTGGACGCCGTCCGGGAGGCGCTGGTCAACTCCGTACGGGCCCGGCTCACCGCCCCCCGGCACGCCCCCGAGATGCCTCCGCCGGACCCCGGCCCGGTGCCCGGCATGGGCCCCGCCGACCGCCGGGCCGCCCGCGGGGCGCCCGCCCCCGGCATCGGGGCCGACCTCTCCGGGGGCAGCGCCTCCGGCACCCTCGCCCTGCTCGCGGCCGGGCTGCCCGGGGTGCCCGGCACCATCGCCGGCGCCGGGACCGGGGCGGGCGAACGGCTGCTCGCCGTCACCTTCAACGACCTGGCCACCGGCGGCCGGGAGGCCGAGCTCGAACGGGCCCGGGCGCTGGCCGACAACCCCCGGCTGCACCATGTGGTGGTCGCCGCGGCCGAGGAGGCGCTGCCCTACGCCGGGCTCGACGGCCCGCTCACCGACGAGCCGGGCCCCTCCCTGGTCACCGCCGAACGGCACCGCCGCCGGCTGGCCGCGGGCAGCGCCGACCACTTCACCGGCCAGGGCGCCCGCCAGGTGCTGGACGCCCATCCGGCCCGCCTTGCCGACCTGCTGATGGACCGCCGGCGCCGCCATCTGATCCGCCCGGTCACCGCGCTGGCCAAGGCGAGCGGGCCGAACGCGGGCGCGCTGCTGGTGCCGCTCACCGTCTACCGGGCGGCCCGCCGGCTGGCCCGCACCCCCTACCGGGCCGGGCTGGAGTCGGCCGCCGCCCGGCTGCTGGAGGCGGGCCGCGACCCGGGCGCGGTCGGCGGGCCGCTGGACGCCTCGCTGGCGGCGCTCGCCTGGGCGAGACCCGGCCCGGCCGCCCGCTGGCTGACCGGTGAGGCACTCGCTGAAGTATCGGTTCGTCTCCAGCAGGCGGCGACCCGGCCCACCTCCGTACAGCGCCCCGGCGAGGCCCGCGCCCGGGCCGCCCTCGCCCGTTACGCGGCCGACCACCGGGTCCTCGAACAGGCCGCCGAGATCCGCAGCCAGCGGCTGCACGCCCCGTTCCTGGACAACCAGGTCGTCCGCGCCTGCCGCGAACTGCCCGAGTCGCTACGGGTCCAGCCCGGCGCCCGCGCCGCGATCCTGCGCTCGGTCCTCGCCGGGGCCGGCATCCACGACCTGCCACCCGGCTGGGGCGCCACCAGCCACACCGCCACCGCCTCGGCCGGCCGCGCCGGTCTGCGGGCCGCGCTGCCGCAGCTGATGGCCCTCTTCGACGCCCCGCTGCTCGCCGACGCCGGGCTGATCGAGGCCCGGGTGGTCCGCAAGGCCCTGCGGGCCGCCACCGACGGCGAACCGGTGCCGCTGGACGGCCTCGCCGACCTGGTCTCCACCGAGCTGTGGCTGCACCGGCTGCTGGCCCGCCGCGGCACCTGCTGGACCGGCTCGGCCGCCCCCCGCCGCCGCGCGGTCGCCGCGGGCGTCCCCTCCCGCCCCTCCCTCCGCTCCTGACCCTTCTCTCTACGGGGTTCAGGAGCTCTACGGGGTTCAGGAGCAGGTCAGCCGGGCTTGGGCCCAGTCGGCCGGGGCGACCGTGCCGAGCGGACGCCCGAGGTCCGGTTCGGTGACCAGCCGGACCGTCCGCCGTCCGCCGATCGCCGCCCGCACCGGCACGGCCGGGTCCCCGCCGCGCAGCACCGGGGAACTCCACAGCCGCTCCCCGTCCCCGTAGAGCGAGAACCGCACCGCGCCCAGCCCGAGCGCCAGGTCGTCCACCCCCACCAGCGCGTCGAAGGAGACGCAGCTCCGGTTGAGGTCGATGGTGACCGAGGAGCGGGCGTGCACGGTGATCCCGTACGCGTACGGGGTGGAGCCGATCGACAACCCCCAGCGCCGCCACACCCAGTTGCCCGGGTCGAACCGCAGCTCGGGCCCGCTGCCGTCCCCGGTCAGGCTGTCCGCCAGCCGGTCCACCCGCAGCACCGCCGGTGCGATCGGCTTCGGCTTGGGGGGTACGGACGGAGGCGGTACGGAACGGGTGGGCGAGGGCGACGGTACGACCGGGGGGCGCCGGGTCGGCGAGGGCGACGGCTTGGCGGGCTCCGGGGCGCTCGGCCGGGGCGCGGCCCGGGACGGGGTCGACGACGGTGCGGGTGACGCGGGGGCCGGGCGCCGGATCGACGGCTCGGCCGGGCGTACGGGGGGCGGGGCGGGTTCGCTCGGCGGCGGCTCGCTCGGCTCCGGCGGGGGCGGCACCGGCACGACCGGCTCGACGGCCGGCGGCTTGGCGTCCGCCGGGGGCGCGGGCGCGGGCTCGGACCCCCCGGACAACGCCCAGACGGCCCCGGCCACCGCGGCCACCGCCGCCGCGATCGCCAGCCCCGCCTTCATGGGCGCGGCCAGCCCCTCACCCACCGCCCCGGCACCCCCGGCCGTGCCGGCTCCCGCTCCGGCGCCTCCCGCTCCGGCGCCCGAGACGGCCGCGGCTCCCGCACCCGCGGCCCCGGCCGCCCCGGCGCCTCCGGCGACGGCGCCCAGCGCCTTGACCGAGAAGCCCGCGGCGAACCAGCCGATCACCGCCACCGGCACCACCGCCGGAATACCCGAGTTGACCTGCTCCAGCTCGCCGACCGCCAGCCGGCAGGCCGCGCACTCGGCGAGATGGGCGCGCAGCCCCCGCTCGGCCCGCGACCGCAGACCGCCCCGGGCGTACGCCCCCAGCCGGTCGGCGTACCGCGCGCAGTCGCCGCCCTCGGTCAGGGCGCTGCTCACATGGGCCTGGAGGTACGCCTGCTTCAGCCCCTCCCGGGCCCGGCTGGCCAGCACCGCGGTGGCGTTGGCGGTCAGCCCGAACAGCGGGGCCACCTCGCTCGGTGACTCCTCCTCCACCGCGGTGTGCCAGAGCACCGCCTGCCAGCGCTCCGGCAGCGAGCGGAACGCCCGTACCGCCAGGGACCGCTCGGCCTCCCGCATGGCCCGCACATCCGCGCCCGGCTCCACTACGGCGGTCCCGGGCACCGGGGCGCTGGTGGCGGCCTGCGCGGCGAACACCGCGAAGTCCTCGACCAGTTGCTCCCGCCGCGAGGTCCGCGCCCAGTCGGCGGCCACCCGGCGCACGGTCGTCAGCAGATAGGCCCGCACGGCATGGTGCGGACCGGCCCCGCCGCGCACCGCGTGCAGGGTGCGGGTGAAGACCTCGGCCGTCAGGTCGTCCGCGGTGTCCGCGTCCCGGCAGCAGGTGCCCGCGTACCGCCGTACCGCCGCCGCGTGGCGCCGGAACAGCTCCTCGTACGCGGTGCCGTCGCCCTCCCGCATCCGGCGGACCAGCTCCACGTCCGCCGGCGGCAGCTCCCGGGGCGGCGGCAGCACCGAACCACCCTGCTCCGGCACCCGGGGTCCGTGCTCGTCGTCCCGGGGGCCGCCATCGGGCCCCCGCCCCTCACCGCTCACGCCGAAGGCTCCCGTACCGCTGTCGAGATGGGAACATCCGGCAAGCGTTCCACGCCGCCCCGCCTCCGTCCGGCGGACCGACGCCCCATCACTCTTCCGAGTGCACCTCTCGCACTCCCGCCCGACGGCAGGTCAGGCGCTGTCGCGGGCGGGGAGTCGGGAGATGGCGCGGGCGGTGCGGCAGGGGCGGCTCAGGCGGTGGCGCCACCGCCGGAAGCCGGTGAGGCGGTGAGCACCGTACGAGAGGTGGCGCGGGCGGCGATCCCCCGAGGGGAGCACCGCCCCACCCACCCCCGGCCTCAGCGTGAGCGCAGCCCCTCCAGCAGGATGTCCAGCAGCCGGGCCGAGGCGGCGCTCTCCTGGGCGGCGTCCGGCAGCGAGGGCGCACCCGTGGCGATGACCAGCAGGACGTCCGACACCGTCACATCGCCGCGCAGCTCACCGGCGTCCCTGGCCCGGTCCACCAGCTGGCCCACGACCTCCAGCAGCTCCGCCACGCCGGGGCCGTCCACCGGTTCGGCGATCGGCTCGGACACCGGTATCGCGTGGGTCTCCGCGCCCGGCAGACCCTCCGCCAGACCCGCGGCACCCCGCTGCTGCGGCACCCGCACCGGCTCACCCTCGACCGGCCCGGTCGCCCCGGCCACCGCGGCCCGCTCGTCCGCGTCGATCCGCAGCGCCTGCGGAGGCAGCAGCCGACCCGCGCCCGAGGCGACCGAGGTGCGCAGGAACCGCGCCAGCGCCGACCACGGCTGCTCCTCCTGGCCCAGCGCGGCGCGGGCCTGCGCGGTGAGCCGGGCGGTCTCCTCCTCGGCTATCCGGCGCACCAGCACGTCCTTGCTGGGAAAGCGCCGGTACACCGTGCCGACGCCCACCCGGGCCCGGCGCGCCACATCCTCCATCGGCGCCCCGTAGCCCAGCTCGCCGAAGACCTCGCGGGCGGCCCGCAGCACATGCTCCAGATTCCGCTGGGCGTCCACCCGCAGCGGTGCCGCGCGCCCGACGGAGCCGGCCGGCCCCGACCCGGGAGCCGTGAGCCCCGCCGCCGCGATCCCCGCCGCGGACGGGCCGTCCACCGGCCCCGGCCCGCCCAGCGCGCCGGTCCGGGCGGTCAGACCCGCCGCCGCGTAGGCCGCGGACGGCGTGGCGGCGGTCGTCATCCCATAAGCCTGCGTATCCATATGTGTTCCCCCGGTAGTCATACGTCTCCCCCCGGAGACGCCCCCTGTCCGACAGCCGGGAACCCTTGTCCGACACGCTCAGGTCATGCGTGGTCACCCGGCTCCCCGACGGAATACGAACATAGTTGAGTCGGAGTCAATTCAGAAGGGGCCGTTCCTACCGGTGCGCCCCCCGATCGGCGCAACGGGCGGTACCCGCCGGTTTGAACCCCTGCGCACCACCCACCACGCCCCCTCTGACCTGCGACTCGACATCCCGCCCCACCAACCGGCTCGATCACCCGCGCCGGCGTGCTCCGGTCATACGAATGGTCGAGCCTGTGGACAAACGCGCAACCGCGTTGCCTCATGGGAGGGTGACCGAACCTGTGCGCATTCTCGTTGTCGGCGGTGGGTACGTCGGGATGTACACCGCCCTGCACCTCCAGCGGCTGCTCAAGAACGAGCTCAGAACCGGCGCCGCCGAGATCACGGTGGTCACACCCGACCCTTATATGACCTATCAGCCCTTCCTCCCCGAGGCGGCCGCCGGCAATATCTCGCCACGCCATGTGGTGGTGCCGCTGCGCCGGGTCCTGGACCGCTGCCGGATCGTCATCGGCGAGGTCCGCTCCCTGGACCACGCCAAACGGAGCGCGACCCTCACCACCCTCGCCACCGGCGAGGAGGGCACCGGCCCCCAGTACCTCGACTACGACGAGCTGGTCATCGCGCCCGGCTCGATCTCCCGCACCCTCCCCGTGCCCGGGCTCGCCGACTACGGCATCGGCTTCAAGACCGTCGAGGAGGCCATCGGGCTGCGCAACCACGTCATCGAGCAGATGGACATCGCCTCCTCCACCCGCGACCCGGCCATCCGCGACGCCGCCCTCACCTTCGTCTTCGTCGGCGGCGGTTACGCCGGGGTGGAGGCGCTCGCCGAGCTGGAGGACATGGCCCGCTACACCTCGCGCTACTACCACAACATCAAGCCCGAGGACCTGAAGTGGGTGCTGGTGGAGGCCACCGGCCGCATCCTCCCCGAGGTCGGCGAGGACATGGGCGTCTACGCCGTACGGGAGCTGCGCGCCCGGAACATCGACGTCCGCCTGGACACCCGGCTGGAGTCCTGCGAGGACCGGGTCGCCGTACTGAGCGACGGCAGCCGCTTCCCCACCCGCACCGTGGTGTGGACCGCCGGCGTCAAGCCCGCCCCCGTGCTGGCCGCCACCGACCTGCCCCGCAACGAACGCGGCCGCCTGAAGTGCACCCCGTACCTCACCATCGAGGGCCTGGAGCACGCCTGGGCCGCCGGCGACGCCGCCGCCGTACCGGACAGGACGGCCAAGGAACCGGGCAAGGAGTGCGCCCCCAACGCCCAGCACGCGGTGCGCCAGACCAAGGTGCTCGCCGAGAACCTCACCGCCTCGCTGCGCGGGCAGCCGCTCAAGGAGTACGCCCACAAGTACGCGGGCTCCGTCGCCTCGCTCGGCCTGCACAAGGGCGTCGCCCATGTCTACGGGCGCAAGCTCAAGGGGTATCCGGCCTGGTTCATGCACCGGGCGTACCACCTCAGCCGGGTCCCCACCTTCAACCGCAAGGCCCGGGTGCTGGCCGAGTGGACGCTCTCCGGGCTGTTCAAGCGGGAGATCGTCTCGCTGGGCTCCCTGGAGCACCCGCGCGCCGAGTTCGAACTCGCCGCCGGACCGAAGCCGCCCGAACCCAAGGACGAGGCCTACCGCGGCGGAACCGCCGACGGCGCTCCGAAGTCCGACTGAGACAGCGGGGGGACGGGCTCCGACCCGTCCCCACCGGTCAACGCAGTTCAACGCTGCGAACCCTGTCAGTGCGCTCGGTCACACTGGACGTGTGACCATAGGTGGGCTCACACCTGCACAGAGTGACTCGACACGGCACCGACACCACGAGGCATACAGATCCGTGAACTTCACGCGTTGGAGCGCCCGGCTCCCCGGTACGCAGCGCCGCGCCGCGGCACGCGCCACCGACCCCGGGACCCCGTCGGCGTCACGCGGGGACGGGGTCCCCGCCGCCCGGGGCGAAGCCGGCGGCGGGCAGGGTGAGACCGCCCGCCAGACCCCGGACCACCAGGAGTCCGGCCACCCCGTGTCCGGCCACCCCGCGTCCGGACGCTCCGCTTCCGGACCGTCGGCGGCGGACCGCCGGGAGGCCGCCACTCCGGCGGACGGCGCCCGCCCGGCCCCCGCCCCGGACCTGGAGCGGCCCACCGACGACGCCCCCGCGCTGGAGGACTTCTCGGTACGCGAGATCCTCGGCCGCCTCCCCGGTCTGGTCGCCCTCACCTACGGCACCCAGCACCGCGTGGCGTACGTCAACGACGCCTACGCCGCCGCCTTCGGGCCGCGCCGGGCCGGCACCGCCGTCGCCGCCGGCTGCCCCGAGCTCGCCGAGCTCGGCCTGCTGCCGCTGATGGACCAGGTACTGCGCAGCGGAAAGCCCCGCACCGTCAAGTCCCGCCGCACCCAGGCCGGCGGCTCCTACACCGTCACCTGCCTCCCCGTGGAGACCCGCGCCGGCACCGGCCCCGACGGCAGCACTCTGGGGAGCGGCGACGCGGCCGGCACCGGAGTGCTGGTGCACGCCACCGATGTCACCGACCACGCCGAGGCCGTCGAGCGGCTGCGCGCCAGCGAGCGCCGGCACCGTGAGACCGCCGTCACCCTCCAGCGCTCCCTGCTGCCCCAGGAACTGGAGCAGCCCGACGACCTGCGGGTCGCCGCCACCTACCAGCCCGGCGTCACCGACGCGGCCGTCGGCGGCGACTGGTACGACGTCATCACCCTCGGCGCCGGCCGCACCGCCCTGGTCATCGGCGATGTGATGGGTCGCGGAGTGCGCGCCGCCGCCGTCATGGGCCAGCTCCGCACCGCCGTACGGGCCTACGCCCGCCTTGACCTCCCGCCGCACGAGGTGCTCCAGCTCCTCGACGGGCTCGCCGCCGAGATCGACGCCAGCCAGATCGCCACCTGCGTCTACGCGGTCCACGACCCCAACGAGGGCCGGCTGATCTACGCCTCCGCCGGGCACCTCCCGATCCTGGTACGGGACGAGGACGGCACCGTCCGCCGCGCCTCCGACCCGACCGGCCCGCCCCTGGGCACCGGCGGCTGGCTGCACTCCTCCGGCTCCATCGCCCTGCCGCCCGGATCCACCGCCGTCCTCTACACCGACGGACTCGTCGAACGCCGCCGCGAGGACATCGACGAGGGGGTCTCCGCCCTGGAGCGCGCCCTCACCGGCGCCACCGGCAGCCCTCAGGTGGTGTGTGACCGGCTGCTGCGCTCCCTGGGCGTCACCGCCGAACACGACGACGACGTCGCCGTGCTGGTCCTCCAGCACCCCGCCCGCGAGGGGGCCGACGCCGAGCTCTTCCACAACGCCGCACTGGACCTGCTCGGCGGCGTCGAGGCAGCGCCCCGGGCCCGCGCCTTCGCCTCCGGGGTGCTGTCCAGCTGGCGGTTCCCCGTCGAGCTGCGCGACCTGGGCGTGCTGGCCACCAGCGAACTGGTCGCCAACTCCCTTCAGCACGGCACCCCGCCCATGCGGCTGCGGCTGCGCCGCACCGACAAGCGCCTGATCATCGAGGTCACCGACGGCGACGACCATCTGCCGCGCCGCCGCCGTGCCGAAACGGAGGACGAAGCGGGTCGCGGCATCTCGATCATCGCCACGATCGCCTCGTCCTGGGGCAGCCGCCGCACTCCCGGCGGCGGCAAGGCCGTCTGGTGCGAGTTCGCCCTGCCCGACCGCCCGGTCGGCTGACGCCTCAGACCCGCGCCTCGGCCACCCGCTCACTCGCCCGAGCCGGCTCGCTCTCCCGCGCCGACTCGTCCCCCGGGGTGTGCCGGGCCACCACCCGGGACTTCACCAGCGCCAGATGCGGGTGGTTCTGCGCCAGGGTGAGCTTCCCGCCCAGCCGCAGCGACAGCACCGTGATGCCCAGCGAGAAGAGCACGAACGTCAGGATGTACGGGCCGTGCAGCGCCGCGCCCATCGGCCCGCCGACCGCCGGGCCGACCGCCAGCGCCAACTGCTTGACCAGCGCGAAGGCCGAGTTGTACTGCCCGACCATCGACTCCGGGGCCAGATCGGCCACCAGCGGCGCCACGGTCGGCGACAGCATCGCCTCGCCCAGCCCGAACAGCGCGTAGGTGCCGACGAAGGCCGCCGTCGCCATCGCCTGGCTGACCTGCCCCAGCCCCGCGACCCCGGCGAACAGCCACGCCACGGTCCAGATCAGGCCCACCAGCGCGATCACCCGGGTCCGACGGCTCCGCTCCACGAACCGCAGGACGACGAACTGCGCCACCACGATCACGGCCGTGTTCGCGGCCAGCGCCACACCCAGGGTCGACGGGGCGAGCCCCGCCGCCTCGGTGCCGTACGCGGCCAGACCCGACTCGAACTGCCCGTAGCAGGCGAAGAAGAGCACAAAGCCCAGCACACAGAGCTGCACCATCGCGCGGTGGGACAGCAGCGCCCGCATCCCGCCGCGCGCCTTGGCCTCCGCGTTCTCCGGCCGGGCGTCGGCTATGGAGGGGGTGCGCGGCATCCGCACCGTGGCGGCTATCCCGGCCAGCACCAGGAACATCACGGCCTCGATGGAGAACAGCAGCAGGAAGCTGCCGGGCCGGTCCTCGTCCACCAGCTGCCCGCCGATCAGACCGCCGATACCGAGGCCCAGGTTCTGCAGGAAGAACTGCGTCGCGAACGCCCGGGTCCGGGTCGCGGTGGTCGAGCACCACACGATCATGGTCGCCAGCGCCGGCTGCATCACCGCCGTACCGGAGCCCAGCAGCACCGCGGAGAGCACCACCGCGGGCACGGTCGCGGACAACCCCAGCCCCAGGGCGCCCGCCGCCGCCAGCAGAGCCGCGACCACCAGCACCGGCACCGGCCCGCGCCGGTCGATGGCCCGCCCGGTGAAGGGCAGCACCACCAGCGCGGCCATCGCGAAGACCGCCAGCACGGCCCCTGCCGTCCCGGCACCCAGCTCCCGCACCTGGGCCACGTACACATACAGATAGGGAACGGTGAACCCGAGCCCGAACGCGCTCAGCACGTTCCCCGCCTGGATCCGGCGCATCGCCGCGCCCATCGCCTTGAACACACTCACCTGTTTCTACGTCTGTCCTACGTCTGTCAGCCGTCTGTCAGCGTCCACACGCTTCGAAGCTTGAGGACTCGACCCTCAAGACTTCAACACTAAAGTTCGATGCTTAACTGTACACACCGAAGGACTTCGACGCCAATCCCTTCCGTGCGATACTCCCGGCATGTCCGACACGCAGGAACCGAGCCTCGACGAGCAGATCGCCGCCTATCAGCGCGAGTTCCGCGACCTCGACCCGCAGGTGGAGCAGGTGGTCTCCGCCCTCGGCCGGCTGAACCGGCGGATGAACGTGGCCTACGGCCGCCAGGTCGCCGAGCTGGGCATCAGCAACAGCGAGTGGGAGGTCCTCAAGCACCTCGTGCTCGCCGGCGCCCCCTACCGCCTCGGTCCGGGCGAGCTGGCCAAGCGGCTCGGTCTGACCCCGGCCGCGATGACCCACCGGATCGACCGGATGGCCGCCGACGGTCTGGTTACCCGCGACCGCGACGAGAGCAACCGGGTGCGGGTCATCGTCGAGATCACCGACGAGGGGCGTACGAAGTGGATGGAGGCCATGCGGATGGCCACCTCCTTCGAGGAGGAGCTCCTCCAGGACCTCAGCCCCGCCGAGCGGGGTCTCCTCGGTGAGCTGCTGATCCGCGTCCTGCGCCGGGTGGAGCACGCCCAGCCGGACGCCGGCGGCCGGCTCAAGGGCCTCGACTGACCGCCTCGGGCCGTCCCGCCAGCGGGACTTGACACCCCCACCACCGATCCGTAAAGTTCTTCGGGTTGCCACGCGGACATCAGCTCGCACCGGCAGCCATCCCGCCGCAGTAGCGGCACACCAACTCAGCACGATCTCCCGTAAGTGGACCGAATTTCGGCATGCCGGAATTCGGTTCGAAAGCTCGATTATGAGCGGCCCGGGAAATCAGCTAGAGTCGGAAACGCCGGAAGGGCCGCAGGGCCCGGATGGCAATCCCACTCCGACTGGGAATCAGGCCCGAAAGGATCTGATAGAGTCGGAACCGCCGGAAAGGGAAAAGCGTGAAAGCGCCGGAACGGACCGGAAAGCCCGCTCCAGCGGGTGGCAGAAACGGAAAACGGATCTGCTAAGCTGGAGACAAGAAAGACCGAAGGGAAGCGCCCGGAGGAAAGCCCGAGAGGGTGAGTACAAAGGAAGC